>CAYYSH010000021.1:0-17029 GCA_964474265.1 uncultured Anaerolineales bacterium | reverse complement strand
AGCCACGCCCACGTCGTCTCGCACACCCACATTCACACCGTCACCCACAGCCACGACGCCGGCCACTTCTGACAAATACGATGTTTTCCTGCCCCTGGTGTTGCGGCGAGGAGGCGCTGTCGCAGTGACACCCACCCCCACGCCGGCGGACCTGGCGCCCCGTGTTGAGATCATCGGGCAGAGAGGTGGGGAGACCCAGGCGGTCGCCGTGGCTGGTGACCGTGCCTACATTGGCATGGGACCGCGCCTGCTTGTCATGGACCTCGCGGACCCGGCCCGACCCACTCTCGCGGGACAATCGGAGGTGCTGGATGGCATTGTGCAGGGTATCGTGATCAGCGGGACGATTGCCTATGTTGCACACTCCCCCAACTTTTCACTGATCGACGTGTCTGATCCAGCGCGACCGGAGCGCATCGGGGACAGTGTGGCGGACAATGGCTCACAAGACATCGTTGTGAGAGGCCGCCATGCCTATGTGGCGAATGCAAGTGGGCTGTGGATCTATGATGTGTCGGACCCAGCCCATCCAGAGCGGATCGGGGCTGAGTCGGCAGGCTTCTCCTACGGTCTCGCCTTGTCAGGCGACCGTGCATACCTGGCCCGCAGCCAGGGATTAGCGGTCGTGGACATCTCCGATCCCACAGACCCGGTCACACTCGGATCCTTTGCAACGGACGGGCCGGCCTATGGTGTAACGGTCGTGGAGAATACCGCCTACCTGGCCTGGCAAGGCGGCGTGCTGATCCTGGACGTCTCCACCCCGACCACTCCAACCGAGATCGGTCGGTACGAGTCGCCGGGGCAAGCACGGGGGATCGTCGTCACCAATGACACCGCTTTCGTCGCCGATGGGTTCCAGGGGTTGGCTATCCTGAATCTCACCAACTCTGCTGCACCCGCAGAAATTGGCACATTTCAGACCGAAGGCCGGGTGACCTACGATATCGCATTATTCGAGAACCGTGCCTTCCTGGCGGACGGCGACGGCGGCTTGCAGATCGTGGACGTCTCGACTCCGACGGGGCCGGCTATCGTCGGGGCATATGACTCGCCGGGACGCGCTATTTCGGTGGCAGTGGCCGGCGACACGGCCTACGTGGGCTATGTCTTCCAGGGACTGCAGATCGCGGATATTTCTGATCCGGCCAGCCCGACAGAGATCGCTTTTCTCGACACCCTCCGGAATCCTCAAGCGATAGTCGCCGCCGGCGACCACGTACACGTGGCCGACGGGAATGGCGGATTGCGGATCATCGACGTCGGCAACCCCGCGCTTCCGCAAGAACTGGGCTCGAATAACAGCCCGAACTACGCAGCCGACGTGGACATCGTCGGCAACCGGGCGTATGTTGCTGAGCTGTTCAGGGGTCTGTGGATCGGCGATATCTCGGACCCGACCGCGCCGGCTGAGATAAGCAACCTGGAGTTGCCAGGCAGGGGGCAGGCCGTGACGGTGGTCTCGGACATGGCGTATGTTGCAAATGATGAGGCCGGCCTGCAGATCGTCAGCATTGCAGACCCGGCCAATCCGGCCATCATCGGCGCGGCGAGTGCGCTGGCCAATGCCCAAGACGTCGCAGTGGTCTCTGATCTGGCATACGTCGTCGGCGATAACCCGTACTTCCAGATCGTAGATGTCTCAGATCCGGCCAATCCAACCCTGCCAGGAGCCATCGACCCGCCAGGCACGGCGTACGCGATCGATGTGCAAGGAGCATACGCATACGTGAGCGATTTCAGCGGCCTGCGGATTGTGAACGTGTCCGACCCGACCACGCCGGTCGACACCGGGTATTACCGCCTTCCTGGCCGTCAGTTCGACCTGGCTGTTGCCGGCAACATTGTCTATCTGGGTGGCGATGCTGGCCTGCTCGTACTTCATGTCGACCTGCCTTGACAAAGGACCAACTGGCGGCCCGTTTGCCATGGAACGTATGAGTGGGGTACAATTACAAGGAGAGAGACCGATAAACTGATCACTAGGAGGTGGCTGGCTGTTAGATTTGGATGTGGAACAAGAGCGTGCGTTCTTGGTTGGTGTGGAGCTGAAACGCCAGTACAATCCCTGGCGGATCGAGGATTCGCTGGAGGAGTTGGCACGCCTGGCAGACACTGCCGGCCTTGAGGTTGTTGGCGCAGAGGTTCAGCGGCTGGAACGGCCCAACCCGGCCACGTACATTGGTTCGGGGAAAGTCGAGGAGTTGAAGCTCCTCCAGCGGGAGCTCGACTTCAATGTGCTGCTGTTTGACGACGAGCTGTCGCCCCGCCAGCAGCGCAACCTGGAGGAAGGGCTTGACATAAAAGTTGTTGATCGCACGGCGCTGATCCTGGACATTTTCGCCCAGCACGCCCACACGAAAGAAGGACAACTCCAGGTTGAGCTGGCGCAGCTTGAGTATCGCTTGCCGCGTCTGACGCGCATGTGGACCCACCTGGCACGGCAAGCCGGCGGTCGGGCCGGCGGCGCTCAGGGGGGCGTGGGTGTACGTGGCCCTGGCGAAACGCAGCTCGAAGTGGACCGTCGAGAGATCGGGGGGCGGATCGCCCGGTTGAAGGAGCAGCTCGAGTCTGTTCGGGCGCACCGCGAGATGTATCGCAAGCGGCGCAAGCGGGCCGGCATGCCAACCGTGTCGCTTGTGGGCTACACCAACGCTGGCAAGTCCACGTTGCTGAACAGCCTGACCGGGGCCGGCGTCGTCGTGGCAGATCAGCTATTCGCCACACTGGATCCGACCACACGGCGCGTAGAGCTGCCAGGGGGTACCGAGTGCCTCTTCACGGACACGGTGGGCTTCATTCAGAAGCTGCCGACCCAACTGGTTGCTGCGTTCCGGGCAACGCTGGAAGAGATCAACGAATCGGATGTGTTGCTGCATGTGGTGGACATAACGCATCACAACGCCCTGGAGCAGGCGAACGAGGTTGAGAAAGTCCTGGAGGAGCTGGGAGCGAACGACACGCCCATGGTCGTTGCCCTGAATAAGGTGGATAAGGTCCTGGGCGAAAAGGAGTACGGGCTCGAGATCGACGTTGAGAAAATCAATGCCTTTGAAACATCCGAGCCTGTGCAATTGCTGCTTGATCGATACCCGGATGCCGTTCTGATTTCAGCCAAGTGGGGAATTGGCTTGAAGCGATTGCTTGAGCGCGTGGAGGCCGTCCTTCTGCAAGACATGATTGAGGTTGATGTTCTCATCCCCTATCAGGCCGGCGAGCTGGTGAATCTTTTCCACGAGCGTGGCCGTATTGAGGAAGAGGGATACAACGAGCATGGGACACTTATCCGCGGCCGCCTGCCGGCGCACCTGGTTCCACATTTCGAGCCGTACGCCAACGGTGCATCGAAACTGTAAGGGAGCACGGCGAAAGCGGACGCCGCGCCAGAATTATGGCACCTGAACCTCTCAAAGGAAAGCGTGTGCGCTTGCTCCGGAGCAGCCCCGTCGCACTTTTTGCCAGTGGCTGTCCTATCCACCTGTCCCGCCGGAAGCTATTTTCGCATCAGTTCTAACTTCATGGATTTTTGGAGTGTGGAGAGTGAATAACATGCGAGGTATTCTTCGTATTTTGGTTATCAGCGCTGTGGCTGTTGTCATGACGGGTACCGCCTATCTGGCCGGCTTCGGCACCAGTTGGCTGATGACGCACCAGATGGGCATCACTGAGGCGACCCAGGCCGTGGGGCGGTCCAGTCAGCAGGCACCGTCCGCACGACCGGAGAATTTTGATGTGTTCTGGGAAGCGTGGGACATCATTCGCAGCCAGTTTTACGGGCCGGTTCCGGATGAGCGGGAGATGACCTATGGCGCGATTCGTGGTGTTCTCCGGGAACTGGGCGACCCGAACACGTTGTTGATCGATCCAAAGGCCGCCGAGCTGGATCGTACGCAGCTTGAGGGTGAATTCGAGGGTATCGGTGCCGTCGTGACCATGAATGAGGACGGCCAACTGGTGGTGATTTCGCCCATGGAGGGTCAGCCGGCAATGGAGGCAGGTTTGCAGGCCGGCGACATCATCCTGAAGGTAGACGGGCAGGAAATCACGGGTATGAGTCTTACCGATGCGGTTCTGCTGATTCGCGGACCACGTGGGACGACGGTCAGACTCACGGTACTTCGCCCGGGGACCGAAGGTCTCCTGGAGTTCGAGATTGTGCGCGCCCGGATCGAGACCCCCACTGTGGCCCACCGAATTCTGGAGGAGTCGCCGGACATCGGTTACATCCGCCTGAGTCTCTTCGGTGAACGATCAGTTGACGAACTGAAACAGGCTATCCTGGACCTGCAAGACCAGGGGGCGAAGGCCTTCATCCTGGACATCAGGAACAATCCTGGCGGCCTGTTGAGCAGTGCCATTGAGGTCACCAGTCAGTTTGTCAGTGGAGAGGTGATCGTCACGGAGAAGTGGAACGACGGACGCCAGCGTCCCTTCCGGGCGCAGCGCGGGGGGCTGCTGACAGATCCGGATGTGCCCCTGGTTGTGTTGGTAAACAAGGGGAGTGCCAGCGCCTCGGAGATTCTGGCCGGCGCCATCCACGACCTTCATCGCGGCATCCTCGTCGGTGAGGAAACATTTGGCAAGGGCTCGGTTCAACAGGTGTACACGCTGAGTGACAAGTCGCAATTGAATGTCACGGTGGCACACTGGCTCACACCCAATGGTGATGACATCAACGAGCAGGGTATTTTGCCTGACGTGGTGGTCACACTGACGGACGAGCAGATCCAGGCACAAGAGGACGTTCAACTGGAGCGGGCGATAGAGATTGCCCAAAAACAGCTCGCAGGTAGTTCGTAGAAGCGGGTGAGAGTGCCCAGAGGGTGCCAGTATGAGCTACCGACTGAAGGGCGTGGTGCGCCTGGTGTTGATGGGATGGCTTACCGCCATCGTGATTACCACGGCCTATCTCGCCGGCTTCGCGACACAACAAATTTCGGAGATCGAGGCCCGCCAGGCTTCAGCCCAGCCTCGAGCCGGCGAGACCACGACTTTTGACCTCTTTTGGGAGGCCTGGGACATCCTCCGCCACAACTTTTACGGCCCTCTCCCCAATTCCGAAGAGATGGTGCGCGGTGCCATTCGAGGCGTCATCGATACACTGAATGATCCGTACACCGCCTATGCCGGCCCTGCCGAGGCCAGGCTTTTTGAAGAGAGCCTGAACGGCAATTTCGAAGGCATCGGGGCAACAGTTGAGAAGCGCGATGGGCAGATTGTCATTGTTGCTCCACTGCCCAACACGCCGGCAGAGCGTGCCGGCCTCCGCACGGGTGATATCATTTTGGCCGTAGATGGTGAACCCCTTCTGGATGCGGACCTCTGGCAGGCCGTTGCCAAGATCCGCGGCCCGCGTGGCACACGTGTCACCCTGACGGTTTTGCGCCCTGGCCAGTCAGAGCCTTTCGAGGTCACAATCCAGCGGGAGCGGATTGAGATCCCTGTCGTCGAATCACGGATCATCCGGGAAAATGGTGCGGTTATCGCTTATATCAAGCTGTTTCGCTTCAGCAACAATGCGCCTCGTCGCTTCCGAAGCGAGCTCCGCCAGTTGCTAAGTGAGAATCCGCAGGGTGTCATACTCGACTTGAGGGATAACCCCGGCGGGTATCTCCATGTGGCTGTGCAAATTGCCAGTGAATTCATAGGGGAAGGGCTGATTCTGACTGAACGTGGCAAGAATGAGGAGCGTGAGCATCCGGCTCAGCCTGGCGGTTTGCTGACAGGCCAGAATGCCTTGCCGTTAGCGGTTTTGGTCAACCGGGGCAGTGCCAGTGCCTCGGAAATCGTGGCCGGCGCCATCCAGGATCACCATCGCGGTGTTCTCATTGGCGAGACGACGTTCGGAAAGGGCTCTGTCCAGATCAGCCACGACCTGTCTGATGGGTCGAATTTGCGCGTTACCACGGCGCGTTGGTTTACTCCCAATGGCCGGCAGATTCACGAACTGGGTCTGGAGCCGGACATAGCCGTCCCCCGCACAGATGAGCAGATCGATGCTGGCGTTGATCCGCAGTTGGACCGCGCCATTCAGTATCTTCTGGAACAGATTCAATCTGACTGAGGTGTAGAGCGTTGACAGAGCCCGGGTTCGAGAAAACAATTGCGGTCAATCGCAAAGCGCGACATGACTATCACATCGAAGACACGTACGAGGCCGGCCTGGTGCTGACCGGATCCGAGATCAAAGCGATCCGTGCCGGCCGGGTGAACCTGCGCGATGCGTATGCTGTGATCCGCGATGGCGAGGCCTGGCTGGTCAACATGCACATTGGCCGCTGGGAACAGGCAGGCCGGCTGGGCCACGAGCCACGGCGTGACCGCAAGCTCTTGCTCCACAAATATCAGATTCGCCGGCTGGCTGAAAAGATTCAGGCCAAAGGCTACACGCTGATTCCTTTACGGCTATATCTGCACAATAGTTGGGCCAAGGTGGAACTGGCACTGGCGAAGGGCAAACGCCAGTACGATAAGCGTGAGAGCATCGCCGAGCGCGAGGCCAAACGTCGCATTGACCAGGCCCTGCGCCGGCGCAGGTAATTTGAAATCGAAGATCATCTGTGCTATAATGATTTCAGTCACTCGGGGATGAAATGGCTTCGACGGGGAGGGCTGGTCACAGACTGCAAGCCGAGGTGCTCCAACCTCGTAAAACAGGGGCAAAAAAGTAACTGGCGAGACACAACTCGCTCTCGCTGCGTAAAGGCAGCGACGTCCGATCAGGTCCTGCGCCGGCGGACCTGTAAGGGCGACGACTCAGCCGGCGTGCGGTCGTCACGACGCCGATAAGTGGTGACCAAAGACTCATCGGCTGGCCCGGGTACGGGCTCTGTCGTCTGAGAACGGCCCGGGTGAGAAAACTGAGAGACGACTAAGCTTGTAGATGTCTGTGGTCTAACTCTTCGGACGCGGGTTCGATTCCCGCCATCTCCACCTGACGGACGAAGGGGCGAGTTGAGCAACTCGCCCCTTCGCAATGTCTCCTGACCTGAACCCACTCGCTCTAGCCGGCCTTTGGCCCTTTCAAAGCTCAATGCCAGGCCAATTGGCCAGAGGCTCAGTCGAGCGGACGATATGCATTCCCGCATCGGCGAATCTCTGGAATGCAGCGTCAGCCTCTTCGGTGTAGTCAACAATCCCCGGTGCAACGACCGGCGACGTGCAGTCCTCTAGCAGGTAGACTTTCCGGGCCATGCGCGGATCGCTCCGGCGGATGTCTTCCAGCAAATCGTCGATGGTCCAGGCCACGCAGTGACTCTTGGCCTGGCCGGCGATCAAGACCGCGTCGAATTCCAGGAGCTTGTTGATGAGTCGCGTGTTCCGTTCGCCGATCTCCTTCCCGTTGGGATCGGTCAATACCTCCGGTCCGAGGACAGAGTAATGCTCTGTTAATGGGTTGTTTCCCTTGATCTCGAATCCCGGCTGGCTGTAGCGTGCTATGCTATGGAAGAAGATGGCTTCCTCTACAGCCGGTACGAGGGCGTGTCCAATCCCGCCCAGCATCGCATGGTATGGCCAGATGGTCAGGTCATACTTCCCGCGCGCTCTTAACGTTTTCACGTAGTGCAACAGGTGTCGCTGGCCGTATTCTGCGCTGATTCCTAGACTCTCAGCCACCGCCGGGTTGAACTTCCATCGACCCTGCTCCACGTCTTCAACTGAAATGAGAGTCAGTGGTCCTGGATGTTCACCTCTCTCGTTCACCAGAAAAATCGAGTGGAAAATCTGGACTGTCTGGTGAGTGTCCATGGTTGGGAAGATTTGCGTAATCGCGCCGAGATTGCGGTAGATAAATTCGCATAATCGACGGTTGTCATCGACCGCGCCGGTTCCCGTGCGACCGCCGACGTACAACTCGAACTCCGGAATACAAAAGGTGTTTTGCAGATCAACTGCTATCAGGCAAATCTTGAACGTGTCTGCGGACGCAGGTCGCAAGTCATGCTGGTGTGCCCATCTCTCGGCTTCTTCGGCTCGCTCCTGATAGGGGACGCGCCAGACTTTACCCACTCGATCCGGGTCGAAGTGCGGCGGAATAGGAAGTTCGCGAAATGCCATGTCTACCTCCCTTCTCTTACCGAACCTATGCCCAATTGTAAGCTGTGCGTTTGGGTGTGTCAAACTTTCGGCCGAGTTTCTTTGGTTGGCAGCATGCCCGACGTGATGTAAAAGGCCGGGGGGCAGAGACCTGCCCCCCGGCCGCTCATTCAGCCAGAAGGTTCCTGTCTAGCTGATCTCGTACTGGTCGCGGGCAAAGTCCAGCAGCCCCAGTTCATCCAGCTTGTCCGCCGGCGCGCGGAATGTGACCTGAACCACACCAGGGTGCCGGCCAATCTCGATAGCGCCGGTGATCGTTGCCCGGTTCTTTACCTCGGGCACTGTCATGTCGAGCAGCTTCGCTGCCCGTTCCAGCCCATTGTCAGTGGCAGCGTTAAGATCTGGCCCCGTGCCAATCACCGAGATGGGGACTGATTCCTCGATGGCCTCGATGCCCCACATCTCAGCGATTCTCTGTGCGCGCTCTTTCTCTTCCGGTGTCAGTGGCCGGGCCAGGAATGGCAGGTCCTCCAGCACTGGGAACAGGATCGGCCCCTCAAGATTGAGTCCCTTGAGCAGGTGCACCTGCAGCGTCACCGTGCCGGAGACGTCACAGGTGTGGCCGGCGATTTCGCCATCGCCTTGCAGTGCATGCATATCGCCCAGGTAGACGCCACCACCGGTCACTTTGACCGGGCAGATGAGAATGGCGCCGGCTCGCACAGCATCAATGTCCATGTGCCCGTCAGTGCGGTGTTCCAGCTCCTCAGCCGTCAGGGCATACTCATGGGGTGCGCCAACCAGGAAGGAGCCAAAGTCGCCGGCATTGTGTGAATCTGGCATGCGGATAGCCGGCGTCGTGCCGAGCTGGCCCATGAAGGGGCGCAATCGTGCTACCAGCCCGACCAGATCATGCGGCGCGAATGTGAGGATCGAATTCTGGATCGACTTCTCGGGCATGGCGGCGTACCAGTTGGCGTCCCTGGCGATTGTCTCGGCGGCTGCTTTGTTCAGGGTGACGCCCACAGAGCGATTGCCGTCAAAGAAGATGGTGTATCCATTCGTGAAGGTGAAGGGCGTCACATCCGCCCCGCACTTAGCGCAGCGGATCGCTTCCTGGCCAATACCCTCGATGCGGGATTCCGGGTAGAGCGTTCCGCACCCGGGGCATTTTCCGGCAACGTACGGATCGCCCACAAAGCGGCCCTCCATCCACTGATCGTTGCCGGAGGCAGTAGCCACCGAGGTGACGGTGATGTCTTTGATGCGGATGGCTACGGCATCACCCACCTCTGCGCCGGCCACGGCTACAGGCTGCGTCACTTCGTGTCCACCACGGATGGCCGGCGTGATCATGGGGCCCCAGCAGCCCGGGGCGGTGTTGGCAATGATGTGACCGCCATCTCGAACGGGTCCCAGCATGGGGCGGCTGGGGTCAAGGATCCCATCGACGAAGGTATCCACGTAAACAGTTTCGTGCCCCTTCGCTTCTGGAACGAACTTGGCCTCTACCTCTTTCAACGTAACTGCCATTGCCTATCCTCCTTTCAATGAAATTGAGCACCGGGGTGGCCCCGCAGGGGGACCTGGGATGCAGGTGAGTATGTTGTTTAGGTTGATGTCCTGGTGTCTGGTGTTAGCCACCAGCAATTGGCACCAGGAGCGCAACTTCCTGGCCGTCGGCAAGGGGTTCAGTCTGTGGCACGTGCCGGCCGGCAACAACCGGAACAGCGGTCTCCAGCCGCTGGGCGAGAGATGGGTGCAAGGTGCGGAGATGTGTTAGAAGATCGGCCACAGTGGCATCGTTGTCGAGTTGGACGGTGAGGCGTGTTGTTCCGAGCTGCTGTGCCAGGCCTGCACTGAGGCGAACACGTACATCCATCATAATCACGTTATCCCTTGTCTACTGAGTCACCCGGTGACTGATGAGAAGTCCAGATGTGCCGTCTCTCGCAGATGCACAGAGTGCGCCACAGCACAACAGTAGTGTACCCTTTTTCTCCGTGATTGTCAATTCGCCGGCTATTGAAACGCGCCCTCACCGGCTGAGCACGTTCTTACTCTTTCACGTAAGGTCTGGCCAGCGCCTCGGGTTTTGCTGCTCCCCATCTGATCCTGAACCATTTCGTCGAGATGATGAGCAGAACGCCAATGGTGATTGCAAACGGAACCGTTCTCCAGATATACCGGGACAAAACGCCGGGAAGTACGAGTTGCGGGTTGAGTGAGAGTTGCCAGAGGGTTCCAAAAAGCAAAGAACCGCCAAGCAGGATCAAGGGATTCCACATCGAAAAGAAGACGAGAGCCAATGCAATGAATCCCCAGCCCATGAGGAAGTTGTAGTTCCAGACCGGATTGTAAAACAGTGAGTAGATAGCGCCTGATAGTCCGCTGAGCATCCCACCGATGGTGACACAGAGATAGCGAGTACGCGTGACGTTGATGCCTGAAACTTCCGCGACAGAGGGGTTCTCTCCAACAGACCTTATTCTCAGTCCCAGGCTCGTTTTGGAGAGCACGAACCACGAGATAACCACGAGTGCGATGCCAATATAAAAGAAGGGGGAAAGGCCGGCGATGGTTGATATCCTTTCCATGCCTAAAGGCCCGGTGTATGGATTGCCTATGTAGGTGGTGAGGCCAAATCCGAGGATCCAGATACCCATCCCGCTGACAACCTGGTCAACTCCCAGCGTGATGGAAAAGAACCCGTGAAGAATGCCAAGCAGGCCTCCGATGGCAATCGCTACCAGGAAGCCGATCAGGTAGCTCCCAGAGGATTGAGCAGCGATGAAACCCAAGGTAGCACCGAAGAGCATCACGCCTTCAATCCCAACATTGAGAATGCCTGAGCGCTGGTCAATGAGCTCGCCGAGGCCAGCGAATGTGAAAATGGTTGATGCTTCCAGACTCCTAGCGATGAACTGCCACATCCAGCCTTTCCTCTCTCTTTGTCCACGTGATCTTGTAGCGGTAGAAGAATTGAAAAGCCACGAGGGTGATCATCAATACGCCAAGCAGGGCATAATCCACGCCAAAGCCAATATGGAGTTTGCCCTGGACGAATCTGCCGCCTATGGACAGTCCGCCGAAGAGTAGCGCTACCGGGATTGCGGCGATAGGGTTGCCCAGAGAAATCAATCCGCAGATGATCCCGTAGAATGCCAGATCGCCGAAGTAGCCATAGTCCCTCGAAATTTTATACACGCCTGGGACGGCTGCAAAGTAGTGATACCCGGCCAGGCCGGCTATAGCGCCACCTATGACAAAAACAAAAAGCGATATCTTGAACGTACTCATGCCGGCGTATCTGGCTGCCGCCGGGTTATGACCATAAGCCTTAATCTGATATCCAATCCTGGTTTTGGCGAGCAAGAAATGCAATAACACGGCTATTCCGAGGGCGAGAAAGATCGTGAAAGGGACATTCAGGAGCATCGGCCCGTGAATAGAAGCAGGTAGCTCAAAACTTTCGCCTCTCCCGCCGGGGTTCATGAACGGACCGCCTTCTTTGATCATCTGGGCGACCAGCCAGAAAGCTATGAAGTTAAGCATCATGGTCACCACGATCTCGTTAACATCCCACTTTCCCTTCAAAAACCCGGTCACTGCTCCGGTCACCGCTCCCCCTAGGGCGGCTGCGATTACCATGAGTGGTATGACAACTTCAGGCGGAAGGTCCAGAGCGCGGAATTCCTTTCCTCCAAGGGCAAACGGGACTGCAAAGGCGGCCAATGCACCAATATAAAGCTGCCCGGTCATGCCAATATTCCAGAGCCCGGCCCTGAAAGGGATAATAAATGCAGATGTGCACAGCGATAGAAATATAAATCGGTTGATTGTGAGCAAGACGCCATAGCGCTTCGCGAAGGAGTAGGCGAAAATCTCCTGGTAAGCCTTTAGCGGGTCAACGCCGGCCAGTAAGAAGATGGTGCTGAAGAGCGCAAGGGCAAAGATGATCGCGAAGATCGATATGATCGCTGCCTCCCAGCCGGCCAATGCCAGTCTCTTCTCCAATCTTACTTCGTAGTTACCAATCCTCATCTCTCTTACCCCTACACGCGTAACCCGGCCATCATAGCACCAATCTGTTCCCGTTCAGCCTCATCCGCCGGGATGATGCCCATCAATTCCCCTTCGTAGATAGGTGCTATCCAATCGCTCAACGACAAAATCTCATCGAGGTCTTCGGAGATCAGGAGGATGCCGGCTTTCTGCTTTTTGGCTTCTATCAGCTTGTTCCGAACAAACTCCGTCGCCCCAACATCCAGTCCCTGGGCCGGGAGATTGGCAATTAGAAGCCGGGGCTTGCGTGAGAGCACACGTGCCAGGATGAGTCTCTGGAGATTGCCTCCAGACAGGTATTTAGCCTTCGTGTGCGGGCTCGGAGCGGCCACGCCATACTCGGAGAGGAGTTCTTCGGTCAGCTTCTGCATCCTGCTATAGTCCAGGATCCCTCGTCGGGAAAGGCCGTTGTCGAAGTAAAAGTTCATCATGACATTTTCGACAAGGGAAAAATCGCCGATCGACCCTACTTTAACGCGTTCAGCGGGGATATATCCGATCCCCAGTTGCCACCTCTCCAGGATGGAAGCATGGGTGATGTCTTTTCCATCAAACATCACCCTGCCTTCTTCCGCTTTTCGAAGGCCGGCAATGACCTCAGCCAATTCGTGTTGTCCGTTGCCAGAGATGCCGGCTATGCCAAAGATTTCGCCCTCACGTATGGAAAATGAAACGCCGTTCAAAGCCAGAAAACCTTTGTCATTAATCGTGGAAAGGTTCTCTACTTGAAGTACAGGTTTCCCCCTTTCAACTTCAGTCCTCTCTACCCTGAAGATGACTTCTCGCCCGACCATCTCCTTGGCCAGACTCTTCTCTGTGGCCTGCTTCGTCTCCATGCAGGTGACGACCTTCCCGCGTCTCAGCACCGTTACCCGGTCGCTTATCGCCAACACGATGGGGAGTTTGTGGGTGATAAACGGGACCACGGCAAGTTCATCTTCTGTCATGGCCTGGATGGAGGCCAGGAGTTTTTCCGTTTCAGGTGGCGTCAGTGCGGAAGTTGGCTCATCTAAGATGAGGACTTTGGCCCCGCGATAGAGGGCTTTCAGAATCTCTACCGCCTGCTTTTCCCCTTCTGAAAGTTGCCAGACCTTGGCCCGCAGGTGGATCTTGAATCCGTATCTCTCGCTAAGGGCCTGGAGCTCTTCCTCTGCTCTCTTCAAGTTCAGAATTGTGCCGGCCTTTGGGTGCCCAAGAATGATGTTTTCGATTGCGGTGTGGGCCGGCACCAGTTTGCGGTGTTGATGAACCATCCCTATTCCCAGGTCAATGGCATCGAGAGGTGATCTGAACTTGACTTTCTTGCCGCGAATGTAAATCTCGCCTTCGTCGGGCTGCAAGAGCCCGAACAAAATGCTCATCAGGGTGGTTTTTCCGGCGCCGTTCTCCCCAAGGACGGCATGAATCTCGCCGGCCTTTACCTCGAAATCTATGTGGTCATTCGCAACGACTCCCGGAAACCTCTTCGTGATCCCTCTTGCCTCTAAGATCGTCTCTCCGCGTTTGATTCCTTCAAGCAGCCCTTTGTGCACTTGTTGCGCTTCCCTCGATTTCTTCAGCGAGAATACTCCGCTCATGTCCAGCATCCCGAGATTGAAGCACCTCAGCCAATTCGGCAGGCATGGCGGTCTTCTCCGTCGCGAACCTTGACAAAATCAACCTGACGACCAGCCTCGTTATCTTGGAGATGGCCTGTCAGGTTGATGCACTGCTGGTTCTCAGGAACCATGCTCCGGCACGTTTACTGAAAGGCATGAGGCTCCATGCTGTGGAATGCGGGAGCCTCATGCCTCTGGGTGATCAGGCTCGCGCCAGAAGTATACTGTGATGGCTACTCAAGTATCTCCATGCCGTCCAGATCGAAGTTGAACTTTGAAAGCAACCACTCGTCCGATGGCATCTCGTCGGCCGGCTTAACCACAGTCCCCTTGGATGGAATCGGCAGACCTTCTAGCTCCAGGCCGGTTCCGTTGCTCACAAACTCGTGGGCAAAGAACGGATCCCACACCCCTTTTATCATCTGATCTCTTCTTTTCTCCACGAGGTCAACGATCTCATCCGGGATCAGCGGTCGTGCCTTTGGGCTTATGGCATCGATGCCCACCTTGTTGTTGTTCATAATATCAACCGTGGGCTCCTCCGTGCCATCAGCCAGAACCATTTTGTCGTCCATGCCCAGGTACAGCACTGTTTCTGGGCTCTTGTCGCCGGCCAACCAATCTTTGACCATCTTCTCGTAGATGACTTCCCACCGCGTGTCGAAAGAGACGGCCACAGTATCCGTACTCGACCAGTTGTAGAATCCCACAATGTCCATGTCCTTCCCCACAAACCAGATACCCTCTTCCTCGGCCACGTCTAGTGGAGATCCGGAATCGGTCTGTTGGGTTAAGACATCGACATTGTATTGAGTGATCAAGGTCTTGGCGATGTCTCGCTCTTCTGCGGGCTTATACCAGTCGCCGACGTACTTCACGTACACTTTGATATCTTTATTGAGCAGCTTCGCCGCGTCTTGCACCCCAAGGTAGAAGCCATTCTGTCGCCTGGCGACCTGAACGGATGGGAATGCGGAAACGATCCCGATGTTGCCCGACTGGGTCAGTGCGCCGGCGATGAGCCCTTCCAGGTACAGCGCCTGGTACTGCCTGGGGAAGAACCTGATGAAGTTGCTCTTCGTAGTCAGATCGCTGGCTATGACGGATGCGAAGTAGACATCAGGATACTTATCCGCGATATCCTTCAAGGGTAGCCCCATGAACTCTGCGTTGCCCACGACAATGTTGGCTCCCTCAGCGATCAATTCCTCAGCGTATGGGACCGCGGCGTCAGGCCCGACTTCTTCTCTGTAGATATACTGCACATCCGGGTACTTCTCAGCGATCCGCTTTGCGGCCCGGTCGTGGGCCCCAGACCAGGTTGTGCCGGCAATTACGCTGAAATGCTCAATTGCCAGAGTGGCACCCTTCTTCACTTCCTTGGGGGCTTCTTTGGGCGCCTCTTTAGGAGCTTCCGTAGGCGTCGCTGTTGCGCATGCTAGGGTTCCTATTGCCACTGCGACCAGAATTACAGAGACCACAACCGCCCTCAATCCTCCAATTCCCTTCTCCCTAAGAAGTTTCCCTGTCATCTTTCTTGCTCCTTTCTTTGTTTGTTCCTGGGAGATTTGTGCTTGGGAGCGGTGCACGCATACAGTCATCGGCGGTCTGAGCCGCACTGTCGCCGCCATGGCCACTTGCGTTCCCCTCCGCCCGAGGCAGGTCGATTATACACAAGGATTGGGAGCTTGTCAAAGCTATGTGCTCATGGATTGCCTGCGTTTGTGACGAGGGTGCGGAAGCGGGTGAACGCCTCCTCCCAGGTGTCTGTCGCTTGAGGGAGGTAGGTCACCGTCTCAAACGAGCGGCGAATCAGTTCACGGCCCTCCTCCAGGGAGCCGATGTGGCCCAAAGCCAGCATCTGCATCAGCACGTTGCCGGCAGCCGTGGCCTCCACAGGGCCGGTCACAACCGGGCGACCAATGGCGTCGGCGGTGAACTGGTTCAGCAGTCGGTTTTGTGAGCCACCGCCGACGATATGCAGCGTCTCCACGCGCCGGCCCAGAATCTCTTCCAGCTTCTCCAGGGTCCAGCGGTACTTGAGGGCCAGGCTCTCCAGCGCTGTGCGAGCGATTGAGCCTTTGCCTTCTGGCACCGCCTGGCCAGTGCGTGCGCAGTAGTCGCGAATGCGGGCCGGCATGTCGCCGGGCGCGAGAAAGTCGCCGGCATCCGGGTCAATCATCGCCACGAAAGGCGGCGCTGCCCCGGCCAGGTGTGTGATTTCGTCGTACGACAGGGTCTCGCCCTCCGCCGCCCAGGTGCGCCGGCATTCCTGGATCAGCCATAGGCCGGTGATGTTCTTCAGCAGGCGGATGGTGTCGCACACGCCACCCTCGTTGGTGAAGTTGTAGTCCCGACTGGCGGCGTTGATGATCGGCCTGCTGATCTCCGCGCCCATGAGCGACCACGTTCCCGAGCTGAGGTAGGCGTAGTCGTCGCTCTCGGCCGGCACGGCTGCCACCGCGCTGGCCGTGTCGTGGCAGCCGGGGGCGACGACCGAGACGCCGGCGGCGCCGGTTTCCTCGGCGATGGCCGGCAATAGCTCCCCCAACACAGTGGCCGGCTGAACAATCTGGGGGAAGATGTGGGTCGGGATGCCCATCTTTTCGATCAACGATCTGGCCCAGTCGCCGGTGTTGGGATCGAGGCACTGGCTGGTGCTGGCGATGGTCCGCTCACTGACTTTCTGACCGGTGAGCCAGTAGTTGAACAGATCTGGCATCATCAGCAGTGTATCGGCGATGGACAGCAGCGGCGATTCCTGCACCACCATCGCCAGCAGTTGGTAGAGGGTGTTGATCTGCATGAACTGGATGCCGGTCTGCGCGAAGATCTCCTCGCGTGGCACACGGCGGAAAGCTTCTTCGAGCATGCCGTCGGTCCGGCGGTCGCGGTAGTGGTAGGGATTGCCGGCCAGCCCCCCCTGTTCGTCGAGTAGGGCGAAGTCAACGCCCCACGTGTCCAGGCCCAGGCTTGCCGGCTCAGAGCCGTGTTCGCGAACCGCTTTCGCCAACCCGTGCTTGATCTCGGTGAAGAGGCGCAGCACATCCCAGTGAAGGCTGTCGAGCAGGCGGACCGGGCCGTTGGGGAAGCGGTGCACTTCTTCAAGCGTCAACCGTTGGCCGTCGAACCGCCCGATGACCGCCCGCCCGCTTTCGGCACCCAGGTCAAAGGCCAGGAAGTTTACCGTGTGTGTCAGTTTTCTCCCTCCCGCTGTCCTTTCACACACCACACAGGTGCACGGCCACGCCCATCTCGGCCAGCATCGCAGCCTTGGCTGCCAGCGCCTTGTCCGCCATCTCGGCCGAGGGGGCGTAGACCACGTTCAA
>CAYYSH010000020.1:3980-17302 GCA_964474265.1 uncultured Anaerolineales bacterium | reverse complement strand
TCTGCCCCCTTTCTGCTTGTCAGATCTGCCTGCTCCTCAGGCGAGATCCCTTCCGCTCTTGCAATATTTATTATAGCACAACCACTATGGGCTGTCAAGAACTACAAGCGTTTTGTGCTGTTGTGCTGTCGACTGGAAATTCCAAGCTCTTCCCAGCCAGCGGACGGGGATTGTAGCACAAAAGCCGGCACCTGTCAAATGCGATCTCAAGCCGGGCAATTAGAGTTCGCGCCGGCCCTCCAGCGCCCGGGCTAGCGTCACCTCATCAGCATATTCGAGGTCTCCCCCAACCGGGAGGCCATATGCCGGCCGCGTCACCCGGATGCCCAGCGGCTTGATTAGCCGCTCGAGATACATGGCCGTTGCCTCTCCTTCCAGGTTGGGGTTCGTTGCTAAGATGACCTCGTTCACGGGATCGCGACGGAGCCGCTGCATCAACTCGTCGATCCGAAGGTCGGCTGGGCCGATTCCTTCCACAGGTGAAATGGCTCCGTGGAGCACGTGGTACACGCCTTTGTACTCGTGCATCCGCTCCAGTGCCATCACATCAAGCGGTTCTTCAACGACGCATATCGTCGATTGATCCCGCTCGTGGCTGGCACAGATGCTGCACGGACTGCGGTCAGCAATATTGCAACAGCGCTCACAGTAGACAACCTGCTCTTTCAAGTCACGGAGTGCTTCCGCCAGCGAGAGTGCTTGTTCCTCCGGCGCACGAAGCAAATAAAACGCCAGGCGTGACGCGGTCTTCGGCCCGATCCCCGGCAGACGACTGAATTCATCAATCAGCCGAGAGATGGGCTTCGCTACTGTACTCATCCCTACAGGCCCAGCCCTGGAATATTCAGCCCACCCGTAAAAGCGCTCATCCGATCGGCCGCCATCTGTTGGGACTTCTCTACTGCCTCGTTAACAGCCGCAACAATCAGGTCTTGGAGCATTTCAACATCGTCAGGATCAAGTACATCGGGGTCAATCTCGACCGCTTGGAGCTTCTGGTGTCCTGTCATTATGACCTTGACGACGCCTCCTCCTACAGTCACCTCCACAGTTTGCTGGCCCAGTTCTTCTTGGGCTTTCAACATCTCTTCCTGCAGCTTCTGGAGTTGCTGCATCATCTGCCTCTGTTGCCCTCCGCCAAATCCACCTCGTCGCTTTGCCATCCTGTTACTCCCTCTCCTCTTCTGGCGCTACCGGATGACTCTCGATGCCGGCAATTCGAGCGCCAAACTTCTCAACAGCCGCCTGGATGACCGGGTCTTCGGCTGCCTGCTGATATTTGTCCTTTGGCCGCCGTTTTTGAACTTCCTGAGCAGCCATGCTCCTGTCCACCATCACACACTGCACCTGAACTCTGGTTCCCAACACTCGCTCCATCATGGCTGTAACCAGAGACTTGTTCTTCGGTTCCTCAACCCGTTCTCGATGGAACGGATAGAAAAACCCAAGGGTCACGACGTTCTCCTCTGCGGCAATGGGTATGCAATCTTTCAGTAATGCCTCGACCATGCGACTGTGCGGTCGAATGGCCGTGAGCAATTCATCCCAGTTGGCTTTTACCATGCTGATGTCAATGGCGCCACTGCCGCCCGCCGGCCCAGGCACAGCTTCGCCCTCTTCACCGTGGGTTGCCGGCTCTTCGCCCTCATCGTCCGCCGGCACATCCGGCTGTTTGCCGGCCACATTCGCGGACTTCGGAACTGGTGCCGGCCGCGGCCTAGTCTCTGCCACTCTGCTGGGCGATGATGATGGCTTCCCGGCACTTCGTTCTTTCGTCTCGGTATCGAATACAGGCTGGGGAATCTCACGTGCCGGGGCCTGCCCCGTCGCATCAAGCGTCATCTCCACAAACGCCAACTCCAGAGGTAACTGGGGTTGCGCGCTGATCTTCAGGTCAAAATCGGCCTCGGCAAAGCAGCGGATCATTTTCAGCAATCGAGGCGCCGGCAGTCGTTGAACCTGGGCCTGCATGCGCTCCAGTGTGGCATCCGTCACGTTCACCAGTCCCCTGTCGCCTGCCTGTAGCAGCAGCAGACCGCGGAGATACTCCAGCAACTGGCGCGTGAACTGCCGGGGGTCGGCGCCGGCGTCTACCGTGGCGTTGATGAGTGCCAGGCCGGCTGCCGTGTCCCGGTCGATCAGATGGTCCACCAGCGTCGCCACAGCCTCACCTGATACCGTGCCAAGCAGCGCCTGGACCTGCTCCAGTGTGATGGTATCCTCGGTGAAGGCCAATAGTTGGTCCAACAGGCTCTCAGAATCACGCAGGCTGCCTGTGGCGGCCCGGGCGATGGCTTCCAGCGCCGCCGGCTCGGCTGTCACGCCCTCGGCCTCACAGATGCGTTGCAACTTGCCAATGATATCCTGAAGGCTGACGCGGCGAAAATCAAAGCGCTGGCAGCGGGAGCGAATCGTCTCCGGAATTTTGTGGGGCTCGGTGGTGGCCAGCACGAACAGGGCGTGGGCCGGCGGCTCTTCCAACGTCTTGAGCAACGCGTTGAAGGCCGCGTTGGACAGCATATGTACCTCGTCGATGACGTAGACTTTCTGGCGCGCCTCGTTTGGGGAGAAGTTGATCTTGTCCCGCAGGTCTCGCACGTCGTCTACACCGGTGTTGGAGGCAGCATCGATCTCGATCAGGTCCAGGTGAGAGCCGTCGCTCATGCCCCGGCAGATACGGCACTCGTTGCACGGTCGCTGCTCCTCAGGGGCCAGGCAGTTAACCGCCTTAGCCAGGATGCGCGCCACGCTTGTCTTGCCGGTGCCACGCGGGCCGGTGAAGAGGTAAGCATGGGCCACCCGTCCCGTCGCCAGCGCGTTGCGCAACGTCTGAGTCACGTGATCCTGTCCGATCACGTCGTCAAACGTCTGTGGGCGCCAGCGGCGATAGAGAGCCTGGGTAGCCATTCGATCTCCTTCCTGTGGAACCAACTTCGGATGTTTAGTTTACCATTGATGTTGGGGAAACGCAAACCGCCGGCAGCAAGACGTGGGCAGTGTCATTATAACTTCCCAAGGACCGCCTGTCGGTTAGGCAACACGAAAGGGAGAGTCATTGTTGGATGACTCTCCCTTCGGCACATTCCCTTTCTTGGGCTACGCACAACTCTGGTTTTACAACTTGTCATCGGTCAAGACTCGGGTTGCCAGACCACGAGTGAACACTTACCTCGTTACTTCATCGGGCACCTGTTCAGCATTGTCAAGAAAGTAGGTATCGACAACATGCGCAACATTCGTCAACAGTCGTTGCCGGTATACCAGAAGGTCGAGCACGAACCCAGGTTGTCTGGATAGGAAGTGTAGTAGACACTACTGCCCGTACCCGGACTGCTTGAATAGCGGAAGGCGGAGCGTGTAGACGCGACATCCCCATACCCAACCGATTGGACTACATTCGTGTTGCCTCCTCGTGAGTAGTACCATGCCTGGCTATCCTGATCCATAATCTGGTTCGGACAGCACGAAGGGGAGTGCCAGATTCGTATACCAGCAAAGATGTAGTACAAGGTAGTCGTGCTAGTGGACGTACCGTAACTGTTGAGTTCACCCCCATTATACCAGCCTACTGTACCAGCGGTGGCTACGTTCCCTGCGCCCGGAACGTACTGATTCTGAAGCACTTCGGCATAGACTCTACCAACACCAATCACCGCCCCAACCACAGCGGCAATGATGGCTACCATCAGGATTATGGCGACTTCCTGACGCATCAACAAGCGTGTCTCAGACCTCATCATCATGCTACCTCTCCTCCCTGAGATCATTTAGCGACTGCCGGAACTCGGCACGCGTTTGGTAAGCACCCTGAATGGCGGAGGTGATTCGGGAGAAGAGAAGGTCTAGTTCTTCTACCGAGTCAAGTTTGCCTCGTGAACTGTGAAATGAAGTCCTCAACGGGTTCTTGATGGGAACGGTACCCCCATCCTCACCTCGCAGTATCCGACCGATCCAGTTGCTACGCTCTAACGTTTCTACATCGTCTGGCTGTCCAAGCACCTGTCTCATTACCAACCTATAGCCGGTCGGACCAATTGGATCAACCGCCGGCGAAGCCTCTGCCGGCGCTCGGAGAGTTTCCAGACCGAGTATTTGCGCAAATCGGTCATCATTTACACCAAGGGCGACAATCACCACGCCATCCCTGAATTGTGCTCGAAGCCAATCCAAATCTGAGTCACTCATGGTATCAAAGCTTGAGGTATCGATCAGCATGGCGTCGAGCGGTCGATTTCTTGCGGCTGAGCGCGCCGACGGCCAGGTGTACACGGGTGTAACCCCTCGGGCCAGCATGATATCACGATTGACCAGACCCCGCTGCGACCCTTCCGGGGCCAGGTACAGCATATGTGGAACAGCCGGCATGGTTAGAGGACGTGCTTGCACAGAGGTACCCATGAACGGCAGACCAACGACGATGGCGTAACCCGCAAAGCCGGCCGCCAGAGCAACCACGATTCCAATGAGTTGGACAAGTCTTCTGTTCATCTAAGCCTCCTGTTCTTCCATCAACGAATCAGAAGAACTGACCACTTTCATCGCCAGATGGTCGTCCCAAGCTTGCTCCCCGGATGGAGCAAATTGAGCCAACTATCGCTTACAGCCTACCACAGCCGGCCGAAAAGTGCTTGACGATCACTCTACCCCCCCCACCACGATTCCTACACTTGCCCTACACAATCGTCGCATTGGGTGCCGCGACAGCCTCCCAGACCACGGCTGCTCGTTCGGCCCGCTCTGAGTCCGACGAATCGAGGGCGCAGCGACACGTTTCACGTTACTCCTTTTTGTTCCGCCGCTCATTTCCTGCTATAATTGTAGACCGGATGGGAAGCCCATGGCAAAGGCACAGTCTGTCTTGAAGCGAGAACCTGAGGGGCAGCCAACCGAGTACGATGAGCAGAGTGACCCCAAAGCACTCATCCGCCGGCTGTCTACTTTGCGTTGGCTGCTGCCATTGCTGATCTTTCTGGTCGTCGTTGTCCACCAGGGAATCGAAAACTTTGCAGTTGATGAGTGGTCTAGTCTCGCCCGGTTCCTCTCTGGTGTCGCTGTCTATGGCTTTGTTGGTCCCATCGTGACTTTCTTCACGCTAAGTTGGATCATGGGCCAACTGAGAGAAAAAGAAACGGCTGAAGCCCGCATCCGACAACTCAACCGAGAATTGGAACAGCGGGTAGCGCAACGCACCGAAGAATTGGCCAGAGCTTATGAGGAACTACAGCGGCGAAACGAAGCTCTGCAAGCTGCCAACGAGGAACTCAAAGAATTGGACCAGTTAAAGTCCGAGTTCGTCTCCATGGTCTCCCACGAACTACGTGCTCCCCTTACTAACATCAATGGCTCCATCGAGCTCATGCTGGCCGATGGAGACATGGATCCCGAGTCACAGCGGACTATGCTGCGAATCATCGGCGAGCAGAGCGCACGGCTTACGCGCCTGGTCCAGGGCATTTTGAACGTGAGTCGGATTGAAGCTCGAAAGCTGGAAATTCACCCCCAGGCAGTTGACGTCAGGCCACTCATGGAAAAAGCTATCGAAAACCTGGCACGGCGTGAGAACATCCACGAGTTTGAGCTGCCCGAGGGACCGCTTCCCCTGGTGTGGGCTGATCCTGATCGCCTGGAAGAGATTCTGGCTAATCTGATCGACAACGCCGTCAAATATTCCCCCGAAGGTGGCACGATCAAACTCTCGGCGCGGGAAAGCGATGGCCGGCTCATCATCTCCGTGACCGATCCCGGTGTTGGCATCCCGGCCAAGGAATTGGACAAGATCTTTGAGAAATTCCATCGAGTAGACCGGGGCGATGCTCGCACGACTTACGGGCATGGGCTGGGCCTTTACATCTCCAAACGCTTTATCGAAGCCCACGGCGGCGATATCTGGGTTGAAAGCAAATTGGGCAAGGGCTCCACATTCAGTTTCACCTTACCGCTTGCGACTCCAGAGCAGTTGAAGAGCAAAGCTGGGGTGCCAGGAGAAAGGACTGTCGAGGATGCCCGCAAGTGACAAGATTTTGGTGATCGACGACGATACGACGTTGCTGAATCTCCTCAGGCAGAGTCTAGGCAAGGCCGGCTACGAAGTCATCACCGCAACGAATGGGCTAAACGGCCTGCAAAAGATGTATGAAGAGCGCCCGGATCTCATCATTCTCGATGTGATGATGCCGCGCATGGATGGCTGGGAAACCTGCCGGCGCATCCGCGAGATGTCCCAGGTACCCATCATCATGCTCACGGCCAAGGACGAAGAGGCCGATAAAATCAAGGGCTTCGACTACGGCGTGGACGACTATGTCACCAAGCCTTTTAGCTTTGCAGAACTGACAGCACGCGTGGCGGCTGTCCTGCATCGGACACGCCAGCGACCGCCCCAGCGCAGGCCGGCCATCTACCGTGTGGACGACCTGATGATCGATCTCGAAAACCGGCGCGTCACCAAAAATGGCGAAGTGCTCGACCTGACACCCACAGAGTATCGCCTGCTGGCTACACTGGTGGAGAATGCCGGCCGGGTCCTCTCCCACGAGCAGTTGCTGAACGATGTCTGGGGGCCGGAGTACGTTGATGATACCGGCTACGTGAAGCGGTATATCTGGTATCTGCGGCAAAAGCTGGAGGACGACCCAAGCCACCCCAAATACATTCTGACAGAGCGGGGTTTCGGCTACCGCTTCCGAAAAGACTAAGCCAGCGCCAGATAGGCCTGGCCATGGGCCTGCCCGCTGCAGGATGATTCAACCGACTTGCAAGAAAGAGACCCCGGAATATTCTCCGGGGTCTCTTTTGCATCCTGCGACCGATTGGCTGCTACTTCTGATCGAGCAGGTAGTGCACAAGGGCCTTGATCCGTTCCTCGGAAAGAACCTTGCCGAAGGATTGTGGCATCACACCCGATGGACACGGCCCCAGAGGGCACTGAGGTGCAATGAACGCATTCGGATCAACAATGGACTGGTGGATATACTCCTCGGCGCTTGCGAGGCCGGCCTCCGCAGCCCGCTCCTCTGCCACCGTCCCGATATGCGTCAATTCGGGACCGACCTGTCCCTGGGAAACACCTTCGATGGTATGGCAACTGATACAGCCTTCGGACTTGAACAACTCCCCACCTACAGTGACCAGTTGCGACTCGGGGATGGGTGTTTCTTCGACCGGCACAACGCCCGCCGGCAGCTCACCGGCTGTCGGTTCCCAGTTCATGATGAAGTTGGTGATGTCTTGAACCTCATCGTCTCGCAGAGGACCGCCAAATGCCTCGCCCCATGGCTGCATAACCGTGCCGGGTCGGCCGGCTGAGATCGTACTTTTGATGAAGCTTTCCACAGAGCCTGTCCAGTCCATCTGCGCCACGCGGCCCTCCGGTCCCGTGTCAAACAGGGCTGGCGTGTTCAGCGTAGGGCCGGTGCGGCCTTCACCGTAAGCTCCATGGCAGAGCGAACAGCGAGCCTCAAACAACAGAGCCCCATTTTCGATAGATTTGGCATGCTGTGACCGCGCCCGCTCATCCAGCCCAACCGCCAGGTCATTGACCCCAACAAAGAGAACAATCAACATCGTCGCCAGGATTAGCAACAGCCCCACAGTAATTTGAAGACGTATCATGCGTGTAGGCTCCTCCGTCAGTCGTGCTTGGCTTCTCGATGGACATAGATAGTCTGCTGGGCTATAGTGTCCTCAGGCTTCTTGGCTGGGTCTTCCCAGTCGATTTCCATTGTCACGCGCTTGAGGTTTTGTTGCCACGGTTCAACAATCATCGTGGCCTGTGCACCTTCCCCGAAAGCCTCGATAACCATGGACTTAAACTCCCCGAGAATCTTCTCAAACTCTGTTGGATTCTCAGGCACCACAAACTCATCGACATCGTACATGCCGACGGGAAGTCCGTCATAGCCCAGTTCCCGAATCGGGCCAGGGCTGGTCTGGAATATGCCTTCACCCTCTTCAGGGGCAAGTGCCTGGAAGATCTCGGCCTGGGGCGGGGCCGCGATACCCCAGCCAGGCGTTCCCATGTAGCTTAGCATCAGCATCACGACAACCCCAACAATCCCCAGGAAGATGGCGATGGGGCGGTTCCTGGCCAGCCGGCTGGGATTCCGATCAATGTACGGCACAGCAAACAACAGCAGGACCATCGCCGTGGGCAAGACGACACCCATAAGTGTCTTGTCACCCAGCTTCAGCAAGCCCTGAATCCAGAGGAAGTACCAGGGCGCTTTCGTGTGGAATGGGGTTCGCTGCGGATTAGCGTGATGCTCCAACGGAGCGTGATAGCCGGTTGTCACCAGCAGTGACATCAGGAAGATGCCTAATGCCACCAGGAAAATCTCGTGCGTAAGCAGGTCTGGAATCAGGTCAACGCGTTCTTCGGCTCGCTTCTTTTCCTCCGGTGGCAGGTTCCCTTCCTCGACGACCGCCGGCAACGAGATGCTATGCTCGCGTGCCACCTTGTAATAGTGGACACTGATGAAGATGATGGCAAGCAACGGTAACAGCAAGATATGCAGCAGGTAGAAACGCAACAACCCGCCGGCGCCGATATCTGGCGCGCCGCGTAACAGCAGGTTCGCCTGGGTGCCACCTACAGGTGCCGCATCTGCCATGCTGGTCCCGATGGTCACAGCCCAGTAGGCCAACTGATCCCACGGCAAAAGGTAGCCACTGAAGCTCAAGAAAGCTGTCACAATGAGCAAGACCACTCCAGTCAGCCAGGTGAATTGCCGTGGATGCTTGTATGAGCCTGTCAGGTACACCCGCAGCATGTGCAGGGCCACGGTGGCCACCATTAATTCCGCACCCAGGCGGTGAAGGTCACGCATGAAGCGGCCAAAGGGCACGTTGCTCAGGATGTTGAGCATGTCGGAATAGGCCGTCGCCGGCGTAGGCGAGTAGAAGATCATCAAAATGAGGCCGGTAATGGTCTCCACGATGAAGAAAAACGTGCTGAAAAAACCCAGGCGAAATGTGTGGGTGAACCAGGTAGAGCCCCGTTGGTAGTATTTAGGCCGAATGTGAAGCACGAATGACTTGACGTGCGCCTTATAGCGAGGATTAGGGCGCTCTGTTGGCTCATCACCCCGCAGAATCGCCCGCGCTTCCCTGAGACCGATGCCGGCCAGCACTGCCCGCGTCGTCTCATCTGCCTTCGCGACAACCTGCGTCTGCCACCAATCGAGGGATGTCAAACGATCCACGTACGCTTGAACTTCGGTCCGCAGATCGCGGAGTCTACCAAGCTTGATCACGACACCCGACCTCCTTACTTATGCTTGCCCAACAACTTGGCACCGGTGTCAACGATCACCTGCGCATTCGGGTCTGGAATCGGCGCTGCAGCGGGGCCCTCACCGCTCGCCGCCGGCGTTTCAGATAAGACCCTGCCGGCCTGATCGACAACCCGGACGACGAAGCTGTCCAAATTACGCGGTGCCGGCCCGGCCAGATACTGACCTGTCCGCGAGAACTGGGAACCGTGGCAGGGACAGATGAACCGGTTCTCCGACGGACGCCACTGGAACAGACAGCCGAGATGGGTACACACGATGTACAAAGCGTATACACCCTCATCGGAACGAACGAGCCAAAAACGACCTTTGCTGTTCTTCTCCGGCGGAGCCGTCGTATCTGGCAGTTTACTGGCCGGCCCCAGGGGGAAAATGCCACCGAACTCGCCGGCACGGAACCGGGGCATTGCAAATAGATAGCTGACACCAGCAAGCTCAGCAGTGAAAATGCCCAACGATGCCAGCCAGGCATAGTTCAGGAACTCGCGGCGGGTTAGCCCTTCACCTTCCTCGACTTCGACCTCTGTGGCCGGCTGTTCAACAGCAGTAGCCTCAACACTCATGCCAAACTCTCCTCATCAAGCCAATGCCCTTTCACCTTTGTGAGAATTTTACATGACCGAGTCCGCTCAGACTGTAAGAATGATCCCGTTTTGCGATAGTCCCGATCAATTATGGGAGTAACAAGTGGCTAGAAACGCGGAACCACGTGAAAACGAATTATAGTGCTTGACCTTTGATTGTCAAGACAGGATACCTGCCTGCCACTCGCAATGATAACATTATTTGCTTAAAAAGCAGAACAAGGACAAAGATGTCATTCTGAGCCACAGCGCAGTGGAGGCGAAGAACCTCCACCGCGCAGAAGGAGACCCTTCGCTCTCCTTCAGCGTAGGTCCGGGCAAGCCTTCGGTCGCTCAGAATGAGAGAGTGGGAGTTTCCTCCATTATTCTGCGTAGAGCCACTCAGCTTTGCGAGAGGATCGCCCTGCTACCGTATTGGCGCTGGTAGTATTCTCGATACTCGCCAGATTTGATCTTCCGCCACCACCATTCGTTATCTACGTACCAGGCGACGGTTTTCACAATCGCCTCCTCCGGCGTGTGACGTGACGTCCATCCCAGGGCCTGCAGCCGGCTGATATCCAGCGCATACCGCCGGTCATGGCCAGGACGGTCCTCCACATGCTGGATGAGCTCGTAGGGCTTGCCCAGCGTGTCCAGGATCAGGCGTGCCATGTCGATGTTGTGCATCTCCTGGCCAGTCCCGACATTGTACACGCCGCCCAATTCGCCCTTGCGCAACACCAGGTCAATGGCTTCACAGTGATCCAGCACATACTGATAGTCCCGCATCTGCAGACCATCGCCGTACAGCGGCAGTGGTAAATCATCGATGGCGTTGGTGACAAACAGCGGAACCACCTTCTCGGGGTACTGGTATGGCCCGATATTGTTCGAGCCGCGCGTGATGGTTGTCGCAACCCCGTAGGTCACGAAGTAGGCGTTCACCAGCATGTCGGCGCCGGCCTTGCTGGCAGCATAGGGGCTACGGGGTGCCACCGGGTCCGTTTCCTTCGACCGGCCCTCAGGCACGTGGCCATATACCTCGTCGGTGGACACCTGGTGCATACGCAACTCGTATTTACGAGCTGCCTCCAGGAGCGTGTAGGTGCCATACACATCGGTGCGGATGAAAGCATCCGGGTCCATGATGGATCGATCGACGTGGGTTTCTGCGGCGAAGTTCACGATGGTGTCGATGTCGTGCTCGCGGATAGCGGCGTTGACCCGCTCCGCATCGCAGATGTCGGCATGGATGAAGGTGTAGCGGTCGGCGAAGCGCTCCGCCACGTCCTTCAGGTTGTCCAGATTGCCGGCATAGGTCAGCTTGTCGTAGACCACGACGTGGATGTCGGGGTACTTCTCCAGCATGTAGCGGGTGAAGTTGGAGCCGATGAAGCCGGCGCCACCTGTGACCAGCAAGTTTCGCATCAGAGCACCCCCACCTTTGAGAAATCCCCCAACATCAGCTTGTACGCCTTGGGCTTGATGGGCGATCGGTTAATCTCCACGTTCCGGCCAATCAGGCTATCCTCGATGCGATGGGGGATGTCCAAGATTCGGCTGTGCTCCAGAACGATGCTGTGCTCGATCTCGCTGTTCTCAATCTCGACGTGGTGGTAGATGGAGGTGAAAGGACCCACGTAGGAGTTTACAATCCGGCTGTGCTCCCCGATGATGGCCGGCCCGCGGATCACGCTGTTGATGACCTCTGCCCCCTCTTGCACCGTCACCTTGCCGTTGACTTTCGAATCCCGGTCCACGTAGCCCTGAATCGCCGGCTCCAGCTCATCCAGGACCAGCCGATTGGCCTCCAGCAGGTCAGCCATCTTCCCGGTGTCGATCCACCAACCCCGGTGAATGTATGGCCGTACTCGATAGCCACGATCGATGAGATACTGGATCGCGTCAGTGATCTCCAATTCGCCACGCCAGGATGGCTGGATGGCATTCACGGCTTCGTGGATGTGATGGTCGAACATGTAGATGCCCACCAGCGCCAGATCGCTGGGCGGGTCTTTGGGCTTCTCCACAAGGCGCACCACATCCCCGTCTTCCAGCACAGCCACGCCGAAGTGCTGCGGTTCCTCCACGCGCGTCAACACGATCTGACTGTTCCATTCGCCGTTGGTAAACTCCTCAACCAGTGCCCCGATCCCGCCCTGGATGACGTTGTCACCCAGAAACATCACAAACGGCTCATCGCCCAGGAACTCCTGGGACACCTTCACCGCATGCGCCAGGCCCAGTGGTTCTGGCTGATGAATGTACGTGACGTTGATGCCCCAGCGGCCGCCCCGGCCGACAGCCTGTCTAACCTCTTCAGCCGTATCGCCCACCACAATGCCGATATCCGTGATGCCAACATCGCGCAGAGTTTCAATCACACGGAACAGGACCGGCTTGTTCGCCACTGGGATGAGCTGTTTTGCGCTGGTGTACGTCAGGGGATACAGGCGCGTTCCCTTGCCCCCACTGAGGATCAATCCTTTCATGTTACTCCCTGCATCTGCCAGTGATCAGTACTCAGTGATCAGTAAGTGGAAACAGATGACTGATGACTGATTACTGATCACTGAGTACTGATCACTGAGCACTGTAGTATCCGTACAAACTCGTGTCCAGCTTTACGTTGTTCAGGACGGTGCCGATTAGCCGTGCATTCACTTTCTCCAGCGCCGCTTTGGCACGTTGGGCGTGCTCGCGGCGGGTCACGCCGGCATTCAGCACCAGCAACACTCCGTCCACCTGCGAAGCCAGAATGGCAGCATCCGTGACAGCGATGACCGGCGGCGCGTCGAATAGCACGATGTCAGCCTGCTCGCGCAACGCTCGGATCAGATCAGCCATGCGGCGGGAACCCAGGAGCTCCGCCGGGTTCGGGGGCAGGGGGCCGCTGGTGAGCAGCTTCAAGCCAGGTACACCCGTTTCCCGGAGCGGCGGTGCCGAGGTCGTGTCATCCAGGATCACGCTAGTGAGCCCCGTGGTGTTGGAAACGCCGAATATCTCGTGCAGCGACGGCCGGCGCAGATCACAATCCACCAGGATCACCTGCTTGCCGGCTTGCGCCATCGTCACTGCCAGATTGGCCAGCGTCGTCGATTTGCCGGCCTCCGGCGCCGGCGACGTGACCACCATCGTCCGTAGCGGCTCGTCCAGGCTGGAAAACTCCAGGTTCGTGCGCAAACTGCGATACGCCTCCGCCACCGGCGAACGCGGGTCTGACAAGGTGACAAGCTTTGCTTGCTCTTCTACAGCCATCAAGAGCCTCCACGACTCTTCCAAAATCTAATCCGTCGTCTGCCACACCTGCCACCAGGCCCGGGCCTGACCCGTTGCCGCCGTGGCCGGCCGCTGACCTGAGGGCGGAATCAGCCCCAGCACCGGCGTTTCCAGGTAGCGCTCCACATCCTCCGGCGACCGGATGATGCCGGCCTCGATGTACTCCAGGACCAACACAATCAAGCCG
>CAYYSH010000020.1:685-3970 GCA_964474265.1 uncultured Anaerolineales bacterium | reverse complement strand
TTACCTTCGTCCGGGGTTTGAACTTGCGGCCGTCCCGGGCATGCTGGACGATTTCCATGATGATGCGATCCCGCTGATCCAGCTTCTGGTTGTCCAGGACCCGCCGCTCCACGGCCACTTGGGCCCAGGTCTCCGCCAGCTCCTTGGCGATGATGGGATCAAACTCTTCGGCGTCCAGCCGAATCAGCGACCGGGCCTCGTCGGGGTCGGTGGTGATACGGCTCTTGAGCGTGTCCGGCGGAAGGTCCATCTGAAGCCGATCGCCGACCGTCTGGGCGATCTCGTCGGACAGGCGCATGCGCTCGCTCAGGTTCCACAAAAACTCCTTGATGCCGAGACCTGAGCCGTAGTCCGCCCCCCGTCCCGGGTTGACGCTCAAAATCACCGTCGAGCGGTATTCAGGCCTGATAAACAGCTTGCTGAACGCAAAGGCGCTCACCCCACCGATCACCGCCACCAGCAGGATGATCCAGCCTCGTCGAAGCAGAATTCGAATGTATGCTTGCAGTTCCATACTCGTTTCCCTCGCCGGCCTTTCCCTGTTGCAACAGCCGGCCCTATTCTACTACATCTGCCTGTCAACGCAAAGGCTACAATCAGACCTCATACCCGGCCTACCTGCGCCGGGCGGCAGGAATTTCACCCATCACCGGCACACCGAGCAGCGCTTCAGCCTCTTCGGCGGTGCGCACGGTATCGTCCAGGTAGTCGAGCAGGAAGGCCAGCCCGACGCCGGCCAGGATCCCCAGCACCACTCGCAACGGCAAATCCAACTGCCGACGCAGAGGCGGCGCTACCGGCTCCACCCGCGGCTCTCCAATCACCGACACGACGCCGCTGCGGGCAAAGTAACGGTCGATGCCCGTCTGGGCCACATCGCCGGCAGCACGAGCGATGGCGCCGGCCTGCTCTGCATCCGGCCACGTCACCCACAGCGTCACGATCCGGTGCCGCGTCTCCGACGACTCCGAAGCGCTGATGGCGCCAGCCGGCACCTGAATGCCCTGGCTCGCCAGCCGCTCACTCACCAACCGGGCAAAAGCATCTCGCGTCACGAACTGACTGAAGTCGTCCACCAGGTATTCGGCTGCCGCGGCAGCGCTCTCCCTGGGATCGAACCCCATTCCGGGCTCGGCCGGCAGCGGCGGGACGTCGATGAGCAATGCCGTCGTGGCCCGATAAAGTTGGGGGGCCGGCCCACGGAGGGCCGTGAGTCCCAGACTGACGACCAACACGACCAGGGGGAGGCCAACCACGACCCACAAATGCCGGCGAATGATGGCCCAATAGGCTTTCAATTCCATGGCTGACGGAGTGCTCCTGTCGTGACAGTCGGCTGCCGTTGCTCAAGCGAGTCCGCAATCCAGTGAATCAGCCTCTTCCGAAACTGCTCCACATCGAACTGCAAAGCGTGCTGACGAATGACCTGCGGGTCGAAAGCGGACGGATCGAAGCCGGCCACCGCCTCCGCCAATGCTTCCGACGTCTGCTCGTGGAAGAATGTTCCCGTCACCCCCTCGATGACCGTGTCCAGCGCCCCACCGCCGGCAAACGCGATGACAGGCCGGCCCGACGCCTGCGCCTCCACCGGGGCCAGGCCGAAGTCCTCCAGTCCCGGCCAGATGAGGGCCTGGCAGTGGGCCAGATACTCCCGTACCGCCTCGGTCGGCTGCCGGCCCAGGAATCGCACGTTGGGGCCGGCCATCGCCTCCAGGCTGGGCCGATCCCGTCCATCGCCGATGATCACGAGGGGCCGGCCCAGCGCGGTAAAGGCTTTCACAGCCAGGTCGATGCGCTTGTACGGCACAAGTCGCGACAACACCAGGAAGTAATCCCCAAGGCCATCCTCAGATACTCGAAACCGCTGCGTGTCAACAGGTGGGTAGATCACCGTCGATTCCCGCCGGTAAAAATGCCGGATGCGCTGCTGAATCTCGGTTGAGATGGCGGCGAAGGCATCCACGCGAGTGCGCGCTGCCCGGCGATCCCACCGGCGAAGCCACGGCAGGATCAGGCGCAGGCCGGCCCGGCCCAGCATGCCCACGTGCTCCCGCGCCAGATACTCCTCAGTCTGCCACAGGTATCGCGTGGGCGTGAGGCAGTAGCACAGATGCGGCACATTTGCCGGCGTGATGACGCCATGGCAGAAGCCACTCTTATTACTCAAAACCAGATCGTAGCCTGAAAAGTCAAAGCGTTCAAAGGCCAGGGGATACAGCGGGAGGTAATACTGGTGACGCCGATGGATGGCCGGCATGCGATCCAGGAATGACACGCGGATGTCCCAGCCGTCCATCTCGGGCACCGCAGCCGGCCAGTACATGGACGTGTAAACCGGCGCTCCAGGGAACAGGGACTTCAAGGCGTGCAGCACGATTTCGGCACCGCCGGCCTGGTTGAGCCAATCGTGCACAATGGCGATCCGCAGGTCGCCGATGGGATCTTCCATATCGGCGCAAGTATAGCAAAAAGCCGGGCACAGGGCAAAAAGCCGCATCGGCAAAGGGATTCGCGGGGAAATCGAGGGGCTGCCATGCGTCGAAGAAGACTCAGAGCACACCCGCGAACAGATCGCCGGCGTACCTCGCCTGCCCCCTGACCAGTGTCAACTGAACCCGTAGCGCCTCGTCCAACAGCACCACATCCGCGTCCCAGCCGGGCCGCAGCCGGCCCTTCCTCACGCCCAGGACGTCAGCCGGGACACGGGTGGCCGGCACAAGAGCTTCGCGCAGGCTCAGCCCGACCTGGTTGACCAGCGTGCGCACGCCGGTGTCAAGCAGCACCGCCGCGCTGGCCAGCGTCCCATCCGGAAAGCGGCAGACTCCTTCATCAACGAGCACGCGCGTAGATCCCCACTCGTACTCCCCCGGTGGCAGGCCGGCCAGCGGCGCAGCATCGCTCACCAGGCACACCCGATCCACGCCCTTGATCCGCAGGAGCAGCGCCATGGCGGCCGGGTGCACATGATGACCATCGGCGATCAACTGGGCGATGATCTGATCGTAGTTCAGGACCGCGCCGAGGACGCCCGGCTCGCGGTGGTGGAAGCCGCGCATGGCGTTGAAGGTGTGAGTGGCGTGGGCCAGGCCGGCGGCCACATACTCCGTGACCTGCGCAAACGTGGCATCCGAATGGCCGATGACCGGGATCACGCCGGCCTCCGACAGACGCGCAACCATGGCCGGTCCGTCGCCCGTCTCCTCGGGAGCGAAAGTCAGCATGCGGATGTGGCCGCGTGCCGCACGCTGGAACGCCTCCAACTCTGTCCAAGTCAGAGGGTGAAGC
>CAYYSH010000020.1:0-675 GCA_964474265.1 uncultured Anaerolineales bacterium | reverse complement strand
CAAGGCGATGCATGCCGGCCCGGCGCGGCGAGAGGTGTGGGCCTTCGATGTGGATGCCCAGTGGCTCGGCGCCGGCCGGCGGATGTTCCAGCGTATCGGCCATGGCGTTCAGCGCGGCCAGGGTCTCGGCGACCGGCGCTGTGAGGGTGGTGGGCACGAATGCGGTCACGCCGTAGCGTGGTAGCAGCGGTATTGCGTCGGCCAACGCCGGCCCCATGACATCGTGGCCCAGCAGCCCGTGTATGTGGATGTCGATGAAGCCGGGGACCACGTGCATGCCGCCGGCGTCGATGACATGCGCGTCGGCCGGCACCTCCAAACGGCCGACGGCGGCGATCACACCACCTTCGATGAGGATAACGCCGCCGTCCAGCACAACGTCAGGCGTGTAGATACGCCCATTGCGAATCGCCAGCACTATCCCTCGGTAATCCTCTGAGTGATCTTGCCCGTCTGCTTGTCCTTGAGGATGAGCTTCACTTTGCCGTCGGGCATTCGTTCCTGCTTGATCACGACATGTCCTTCGATCTCGGCAGCAGGGACGGTGATTCTCGCCGTTTCTTCCGGCCCGCGCCAGTCCTCCAGTTCCACCGGTTCCCACTGTTTGGTCCGCGCTGAGCGATAGCAGGCGTCGATGATGGTGTTGACAACGTAGCCGTCGTAGAAGGTCTCCGC
>CAYYSH010000019.1:743-17754 GCA_964474265.1 uncultured Anaerolineales bacterium | reverse complement strand
GCAGGCCAAACTGCTGGCCGGCCCCACGCAGTATGAGCTGAACCTGGCCAACATTGCCATCGACACAGCTAAGGATCAACTGTACGGTGCCCAGGCACAGCGCGATGCTATCGGCGGGGCGGTGCAGCGCGGTGTGGCCAGTCAGGCCGAATACGAGGCAGCCAAGGCAGCCGTGCTTCAGGCGGAAGACGCTGTGCGAAGCGCACAAGTCGAGTATGAGCGTTTGAAGGCCGGCCCCTCCGCCCAGGACAAGGCGATGGCGGCAGCCGCCGTGTCTGCGGCGCAAGCGGCCAAGGCAGCCGCCGATGCCCAGGTGGCAGCCTTACAGGCCCAGGTGGATGCCGCAAAAGCCGCCGTTGCTCAGGCAGAGCAGAGACTGCACGCGCTGGAGGCCGGCCCCACGCCAGAACAGGTCGCCGTGGCCGAGGCCCAAGTTCAGCAGGCCGAAGCGGCCCTGGAGGCTGCTCGCGCGAACCTGGAGCAGGCAACACTGCGCGCCCCCTTCGCCGGCACAATTGGCGCTGTGTCCGTTCACATCGGGGAAGTGATTGCCCCCGGGCAGTCCGTCGTCACCCTGGGCGACGTGAGTCACCTGCGCGTGGAAACGACCGACCTGCGAGAGACCGATGTCGCTCGCGTGGCAGAAGGCCAGACGGTTGAGGTCACTTTCGACAGCCTGCCCGATGTACGCCTGCCCGGCAAAGTCGCTCGCATTGCCCCTATGGCAACCCAGGGCCAGGGCGGCACCAACTACACGGTGTGGGTCGAATGTGAGGAATTGGATCCACGCCTGCGCTGGGGCATGACAGCATACGTGAACATCCAGGTGGGACAATAACGGATTGAGGAGCAACGATGGCTGAACGACCCCTGGTAGTTGAAGCAATCGATCTGACCAAAATCTACGGGGACGGTGCCGAGATCCGCGCCCTGGACGGTGTGAATCTGCGCATTGCAGAAGGTGAGTTCGTAGCAGTCATGGGGCCATCTGGAAGCGGCAAGTCCACGCTGCTCAACCTGATCGGTGCACTGGACCGGCCAACCGCCGGCACGGTGCGCGTGAACGGCCAGGACCTGGCGCAGGTAGCGGACCTGGATCGCTTTCGGGCGCGGGAGATCGGCTTCGTGTTTCAGCTCCACAACCTCATCCCGACACTCACCGCCGTGGAAAACGTCGAGGTGCCGATGCAGGGCATCGGCGTGCCGGCGAGTGAGCGCCGGCAGCGGGCTTCAGAATTGCTCGCGTTGGTCGATCTGGCCGACCGGGTTGACTTTCTCCCGAACCAGCTTTCCGGCGGCGAACGTCAGCGGGTGGCTATTGCCCGGGCACTGGCCAACGACCCGGCCCTCATTCTGGCCGACGAGCCGACTGGCAACCTGGACAGCACAGCCGGCGCCGAAGTGGTGGATCTCTTCACACGACTCAACCATGAGCACGGCAAGACCATCATTATCGTCACCCACGATCCGGTGGTGGCACTCAGTGCCCAGCGTATCATCACCCTGCGAGATGGCAAGATCGGCCAGGACGAGATTGTCAGCCGGACCTATCTGCGGGAGCTGGACCAGATTCGGGATACAGCGCTGGGCAGGCTGCTGTTCGGCAACCAGGATACGGGCCGGCTGGTTCCAGAACGTGTGTCGGCAGCAGATGGCAGCGGATGGTAGCGGATAAGCGGATGGGTAGCGCAGACCCACCGGGTGGCGGACGGCGCACTCGGGGCCCATGGGCCGGCCACAGCGCTTGCGGCGCAATCAGGGTTACACGACTTGAAACAGCGGCACTTCCAGGTAACCGACAGTCGAAGGGATACCCTGGAGTGATGCGACGATTTGCAAGCGATACATCCCGGGTCCCAGGGAGACCGCCGGCAGTGCGGCTGTGTAAGACCGTTTGCCTGCTACGACAGGGAGTGGCCCCACGTCGCCCAGGTGTGTGGTCACGCCGGTGGACAAACTGTGCGCGTGGAACTGGGCCCGGTACGTGATCTGCCGATCAGCGAGCTCAGCAACAACAGCCGGCCTGGACAGGGTGAAGGAAATCTGTAGCGCAAAGGGCTGATCACTCCTGACAATGCCAAGGAACGGCTCACCAGCCTCTCCCCTCCCAACGGGCATATCAGCATCAGCCGGCTGAAATGCCTGAACCCGAGTCATCTCTACCGACACCGGATATGAAGCAGCGACCGGCTCCGTTTCAGCCGGGGGTTCTGCTTCAAGCTCCGGTCTAATATGCTCACTGATCTGATCCAGCATCCACTGGCAGAGTTGCGTGGTCTCTATGCCAGGCCATCTCTCACTACGGTCGGCTTCCATGTGATGCACCGTGGTCCGATGAACCTCTTGCCTGCCCGCGCCCTGGCGGGCCTGGAACTCCACAACAAACGAGGCAAAGGGCTTCCACTCGCCGTCGATGGCCGCAACCAAAGGCTCCTTAGTTTCCGCCGGCCCGATTTCTTCGATTGGCCGCGCTGCCAGATCACGAGCCTGCGCGAGCCAGCGTTCGATTTCATTTCGAGACACGACCTGCCCTTCGGTCTTCAACCGGGCTTCGATCTCATCTGCAGAGAGCGCAGCCAGGTCCTTCCAAGTGTGAACGCCGAGCACTTCCTTCAGCCATCGCTGTCTGGCCGGCCCGATGCCCTTGATGACAGTCAGATCATCTTGTTTCATAGCACCTGAACCTGGTGGAATCCCACTTGCAAAGGATGTGGTCATGATTGCTCCTCCTGGGTGGCTTGTGTAAATGGCTGCGATGATGCGCTGGCCCTGCCGGCATGTTCACCCTGCCGGCAGGGCCAGTAATCAAGTCGCCTGTGAGCTTTACGGGTTGTAAAGCTGAATCACCGTTCCGTCGTCGAAGCCGGCCATCTCCGCAGGGACTCCACCGTTTGTGTAATTGATCACTGTGACGAGCCGGTATGTGCCCTCAGGCAATGTGCCAGCCGGCACGTTGATCGTATGAGTGAAGTTGCGCGGTGGTGGGGGTGGAACAGTAGCCAGCGGCACAGTTGCGGTACCAAGCAGCACTTCGGGGCCTGGGCCGATGGATTCGGCAAATACCCGCAGATGCCACTCACCACCCAAGAGCCATGCTGCGACCCCATCAATCGACCACTGAACCTGAACGTTCCATGGGTCGTCAGTTTGAATGACGGTCGAAGGCGGGTTAATGCCGGCAGGGTCCTGCACTGTGTGGCTGATCGTGCCAGTCAATAAACCACCGAGGGGATGTTCAAACGGCATCGTCAAAATCTCCTTTCCAACTATACTGATTTGATATGGGTAACTTCTCGGTCAGACTTCCCGTACGCTGCTCGCCTGGGGCCCCATGTTCAGCCAGCAGCTTGACCCCAATCATAACCCAACCCAATTAACCGGCACTGTCTGACCCCTTAAATCCTCGTATACCTGAAATTAATCGACCATTGGGTCATTGTCGAGATCAAGCCGTATCTTATGCCTGCGTGAGCCGTTGTACCCGGCAAAAGCGGGGATTGGCCGGCTAAATCGCCTGTACGCCGCTCGCTCGTGACTCAGAGCCAGGATGTAGAGGCAGCCTGCGCGGTAGACGGCATGCGTACGCGGTATGGCACTTCACACCGGGCAAGTAAGACCGATACCCGACGGGAAGTCCCACATCTGAAACCACAAAGACCGAAAACAAAAGGATGAGCAAGGAGTCAAAGATGGAGTCTGGACCCCTCCCCAACGTAGAACATCACACGATGCGTCACATCGGGTCACGCCTGAACTACCACGAGTTCATTTGCGACATCTGCGGACGGCACATTCTCATACACATGAATCCGCCGGCAGCAGGGGAAGGCGCGCGAACATTCGTTATCCTCAATAAAGGGAACGTGTGGGCTGCCCATTCCGGTGGAACCGGTGGACTGGTCTTGAATGGCATCGAGGTCATACAGGAGGGGACAACCGACCCTACCGAAACATCTGAACACGAGCAGAACGAAGATCCAACGGAGCTATCCGAGGACTGGAATGGTTGGTTAGCCGACATCCTGGATGACAGAGAGTGACGACAGGGAACCGCTCTCTAAACGCTTTCTCCATTGCGAATTCGATGGTATAGCGCTACGGTCTCCTCTATGGGAGGTACGTCCAACTCTTCCCGCAGAATTTCAACGCACGAGTAGTATTGGCGCAAGGCCAGGTAGCGCTGGCCCTGCCGGCTGTAGCAGCGCATCAGCCGGCGATGGGCGTTCTCGCAGCAGGCATCAACAGCAAGCATCTTGTTGCAGGCATTAGCACAAGCCACGTAGTTCCCTCGATCGAGATACTGACGACTCAGTCGGTCCAGCAAGTCGACATAGGCATCTTTCAAAGCCTGTCGGTCAGCAAGGAGCCAGTCGTCGTACCGATCTTCTGCTAGAAACTCCCCCTGGTACAGAGCCTGCGCTGCCTCGTACTCTTGAATCGCCCTATCCAGCGCCCCACACTTCTCGAACTCCTGGGCAGCCTGGACCCGCTCCATAAACTCTTCAGCATCCACCCAGATCTCCAGTTCAGGGTTAAGCAGGTAGCAATCGTTCTCGAACAGCACGTGATGGAAATTTGGACGTGCGTCACGGAGAGCCTGGCGGAGACCGTAAATCGCCACGTTGAGGCTGTTTCTGGCTGCAGCAGGTTCCGCACAAGGCCAGAATAGCTCCATCAACACTTCTTTATGGACCGGGCGTCCCCGATGCATAACAAGATATTTGAAGATCGACTTGCCTTTGGTGCTGGGCCACAAGTCGACCGGCTGCTCATCCTGATACACGCGAAAGGCTCCCAGGCAATAGATCAGAAGTGAAGGCGCGCTCGATTTCTCTTGCTTCTTCACGTGCACAGCAGGTAGAACCACAGTCAGGTCGGCTCTGCCGGCCACCAACGCAGCCGATGCGCAAACCGTCTTCGGCGGTGTGCCGGCCCCGGTCATCGCACGAGGGGTGCGCTCTATAACCCCTTTAGCAGACCGGGCGGCCGGAGCCTCGCTCTCTGCGCCAGCCTTCGTCGCCGGCCCTGTGAGGTGCGCAACAAGCGGCTCAGTGGCGGCCGAGGGGCCTGACTCATGTAGAATGAAGTGACGGACACGCTCCCACAAGCCGGCAGACTCAGCAGCCTGCCCAGCACCGCGCTCTGGCTCCCCCGGTTTGGCCGGCATGCCAGTCAGCAACTGTTCTTCCCTGTCGACAGTGTCGCGCACCGTTTCAGCGACCACCAGATCGAGCATGTTCAACAGAAGTGGGCGCAACTCGCGCTCGCGCCCGATCGCTCCCTCGTGTGCCTGCCAGTGCCACTGCGCCTCTGCCCGACACTGTTCACACGCCAGACAGATTTCACGAGCCGCCGCCAGGATGTCGGCAAGAGTTGTATTGCCTGCCCGTTGGGCTGCAAGCTGTGCCTCTTCAATCAGCTCGACCACACGCTCATACTGGCCGGCCTTCAGAAGCTCGCCGGCCATGCGCCAGCGGTCCCGCCGGCTGGCCGGCCACCGAAAAGCAGCCCCACCTCTTAATGTAGCAATAAACTCGGTCTCCATTGGGTCCCTCATTGGGCAGCTTGGCAGTCACTCAATAGAGGCCATGGCATCCCCATGGCACGGCAACGCGTCGAAGCCAGACCATCAGCTTCATCGTGATCGCCGTAGTTGGAGTTCTTTGGTATGGGCTGGGCTATACCATGACAACCCAGGCAGGTTCGGACATTTCACCCGCATCTACACACCAGACGCCATGATAAGCACATGGTTGTCCAGTGATCCGACACGGTGCCGTGCTACGCCGCATCGTCACGAGTACCTGCTTCTACCAAATCTGGCTACGAGGATGAGAAAGGAGAGAAGCAGTGTGGCGTGTAGAGTATAGTGTTTAATAACGCGAGGATAGTAGCGATATAATCTGCGACTATTATAACACATCCATCAGCGAAATGCAACATTTGAAACACGATTTCCCGAAGAGATTGCAAAACTTTTAGGTTTCTTAGAGCAACAAAGAGCACCTGAGGTCAGGCGCTCTTTGTTGCTGGATCCTGCCGGCAAGCCTAGCCGGCCACCCTGTGGAAGATGGTCTTCACGGGTACACCATTGGAGACATTGTCAAACATCGGCGAAGTGCGCTCCACCAGGTTGCGCAGCCTCTCGAGCTGCTCATCGGTGGCATCACTCTTCACCTTCACATTAACACGGATCTGGTCGAACCCAGGGCGCACCTGCTCGTCCAGGTTGAAGTACCCTCGCAGGTCAATGTCGCCCTCGACTTCGATCTCCAGATCTTCCAGATCGAAGCCGGCCTGAGCTGCATTGGTCGCATAGCCAATGGAGAGACACGTGCCTAGCGCTGCCAGGAGCAACTCCACCGGGTCCGGCGCCGAGTCAGTACCACCCAGCACCTCGGGATCATCGGTGTAGATCTCAAAATTGCGAGCCGTAGTCTTGGAGACCGCACCGCCCTGCCACACTGTAGTGGTCTTGAAAGTGAAACGCCCCTTCGCCGGGTCCTCCCGCACCGTGTTCAGAAAGGCGTTAGCCTTGTCAAGGTCAATCGTGAAGCAACTTTTCGGTCCTGCAGGATGCGTTTTCACCTGAACAGCCTGTGATGACATCATGAGCTCCTTTCGTTCTACAATGCTACATTCACCAACGACACATGTACCGAATCACCCCGATGACACGGCCAGACCATGATGCGAATCTGGACGCGCATGGGGCCCTCCCACGACCAGGCCCGGCCTCAAAAAAGCACAAAAAAGCCCAGGGTGAACGCCCTGGGTCGACAAAGTGCTATACCTGGCGCCCCTCGTGAAAAGAAAACTTGCCTTCACGCGGGGGTCGGTCGTTGCCTGTTACGTCATGGCGTAGCCGGCATCGTGCGACCGCCCCCGCCAGGGACAGACGCAGCGCGCCATCCCCACATACGTGCTCTCTCTCAACGCCATCATCCTGCCAGTTGCTCCCTCAACGTCTGTTCGTCGGCATAGCCGTGATTGACGGCTCGCACATGGCCGGCCCCGTCGATCACCGCCGTTGTCGGCACCGTCATCACGCCAAATCGATCGGCGAGGTCCGGCTGCCGAACCGCGTTGACCGAGACCACCTGCAACGGCATCGTCTGTGCCAGGCGATCCAACACAGGGGCCTGCATGACCTTGCACTGGCCGCAAGTCTCTGTCCAGAAGTAGACCACCGCCGGCTGCCCGGCGATCCCCAACTCGGCCAGTAAGCCCGCATCCAGCGCGTTCGCAATATCTCGCATGCGGAAGCCGGCATACGCGCCGAAGGCGACACGCATCAGGCCAAACATCACGGCCACACCGACTGCGATTACCAACCGCTCGATCATCTCACCCCCTACTGCTCAGCAGTTCGCCAGGACGGCAAATGCGGTCGTATGCCAAACCGTCGCTCCAGTTGGTAGTACATGAAGCAGCCGGCGCAGAAGCCCAGGAACAGATTGATGCCGGCCAACACCACAACCACCCAGGCCAACACCCAGCCGACAGCCGGCAGATTCAGCACCAAAAGCGCCAGGCTGCTGGCAATCATGAAGACGGCCCCCACGCCCTGAGCAAACAGGTGCGCCTCCGGGTTATCCTGCACAACCCGCGAATGCAGCCAACCCCGTGGCCGCACCACATCGGTGTATACGCGTTTGAACAGCGAGGCCGTCGGCCACAGCGTGCCCGCGGCCATGACCACGGCCACGAAAGCAACCAGCCACGGCAGGTCCAGCAGGAAAGCCGCCAACGTCAACACGATGATCGACGCTTGATTGAACTTCAGTGCAGTTTGATCAACTCGCATACTCCCCTCCAACTTATGCACAACTTATGCAGAAACGCCGAGGTGCAGGGGAACAGCGGAGAACACCCCGGCGTTTCTGCTCCCCGTTAGTACTTGGGTACGCTTGGATCCACCTCATCGGCCCAGGCCAGGATGCCGCCTTTGAGGTTCTTGAGCCGGGTGAAGCCGGCGTCGCGCAACAGTCGCAGCGCCCGCGCACTTCGCGCACCCGAACGACAGTGTAACACGATCTCATCGCTCGAATCCAACTCATGCATGCGAGCCGGCAGGTCGCCCAGAGGGATCAGCTTGGCCCCCGGAATACGGGCTATCTCCGCCTCGTGCGGCTCCCGCACATCGATCAGCACCAGATCCTTACCATTCTGACTCAACCGCTCCGCCAGTTCGGTGACGGTGATTTCCCACTCGGGGCCCAGCTCTTCCTCCACCTGTTCGGCGCCGATGGGCACCCCGCAGAACTCCTCATAGTCAATCAGCTCATGAATGGTGGGGTTCTCACCACAGATCGGGCAATTGGGGTCGCGGCGCAGCTTGAGCGTTCGCATGGACATCTCCAGCGCGTCGAAGAGAAGTAGCCGGCCAATGAGTGGCTCGCCAATCCCCAGGATCAGCTTGATCACCTCCGTCGCCTGAATCGTGCCCATGATCCCCGGCAACACGCCAAGTACCCCGCCTTCTGCACAACTGGGAACCTCACCCGGCGGTGGTGGATCGGGATACAGGCAGCGGTAACACGGCCCCTCTTTGGCGTAGAATACCGATGCCTGACCCTCGAAGCGGAAGATGCTGGCGTGCACATTCGGCTTCCCGAGAAGCACACACACGTCATTCGTCAGGTAGCGGGTCGGGAAGTTGTCAGTGCCATCAGCGATGATGTCGTAGTCTTTGGCAATTTCCATCGCCGTTCCCGAGTCGAAGATCGTCTCATGCGTCACAATCTCGACATGGGGATTGATGGCCCGCAACTTCTCTGCCGCCGATTCCAGCTTTGGCCGGCCAACATCGGTCGTGTAGTGGATAATCTGGCGCTGCAGATTGCTGAACTCCACCACGTCGAAGTCGACCAGACCGATTCGGCCAACGCCGGCGGCCGCCAGGTACATGGCCATCGGTGAGCCAAGGCCGCCGGTACCGATGAGCAAGACGCTGGCCGCCTTCAGTTTCTTCTGTCCATCCAGCGCTACCTCCGGCATAATCAGGTGCCGGCTGTAGCGCCGAATTTCTTCTTGCGAGAGTTGTATCTCTTCGTAGTTACCCGTAATTGGTTCCATCAACGTCCCTCTTCTGTCCCTTACCCAGAGGCTCGGGGCTTCACTCCCAAAGATTCAAGCTCAGGTACTTGTTTCCACCATCGGGGAACAGCGTGACAATGACGCCTTCATCCAATTCGCGTGCCACCCGGAGCGCAGCATGCAGTGCCGCACCGGAAGAGAAGCCAACGAACAGCCCCTCCTCTCGGGCCAGCCGGCGGACCGTTTGATACGCTGCGTTCGCCGAAACCAACTCATGCCGATCTGGAAAACTGGGGTCATAGATACCAGGAACGATGGCAGTCTCCATGTGCTTCAGACCCTCGATCACTTCCAGTTCATCGGCCGGCTCAACAGCCACAATCTGGATGTTGGGATTGCGCTCCTTCAGGTAACGACCGGTCCCCATCAATGTCCCGGAGGTCCCAATGCCGGCAACGAAGTGCGTGATCTGCCCACGCGTCTGTTCCCAGATCTCCGGTCCTGTTGTTTCGTAGTGCGCCAGCCAGTTGGCATCGTTGTTGTATTGATCGGCATAGAAATAGAGGTCAGGGTACTCGCGTGCCAGGCGCTGGGCCTCACGGATGGCTCCATCAGAGCCCTCTAACGGATCAGTCAGGATCAGCTCGGCTCCATAAGCCTGGACAATCCGCTTACGCTCATCGCTCACGTTCTCCGGCATCACCAACGTCACGCGATATCCCTTGCTGGCGCCGATGAGCGCGTAGGCGATGCCCGTGTTTCCTGATGTCGAGTCGAGGATGATTTTGTCTGGTGTCAACTCGCCGCTGCGTTCCGCCTCCTGGATGATGCGCAGAGCCGGCCTGTCCTTAACGGACCCCCCAGGATTGAACCACTCCGCCTTGGCGTAAATTGCCACGGCCGGTGGAACCTCCTCGGCCAGGGTGCAAATCCTGAGCAAAGGCGTATGGCCAATGTGGCGCAGAATACCACTTTCTGGCTGACGGGTGGCAATCGTCATTCCAGGGCGCTCTCTGACCAGCGTGAGCACACTCATTAGCTTACCCTTCCACTTAATTCGCTATATTAGACCCCACTCGCTGAAGATGTCGCCGCCTTCCATCATGCTCGGCTCCCACAGCGGTTCATCCAGCAGCGTAACACGGGCCGGCCCATCGACAGCGACGGACGCGACTTGCTGAACCTGCTGGATCAGCATGCCGGCATACGGACAAAATGGCGTCGTCATGATCATCTGGACTTCCGTGTCGTCATCGGCGTGGAAGATGATGTCTCGAATCAGGCCCAATGTCACAACGTCAAGCCCCAACTCTGGGTCTACCACCGCACGCAGGGCTTGGCGAACCTGCTCCTGTTCAGGCGTCCAGACCTTCTCCTCGCCGCCGGCCATGGCCGGAATAATCGACACCTCTGCATTCTCTCCCACAGCAGTATCCAGCCCATCCAGCGTCCGGATTTCCTGACCGTTAACAAACAGGTTGATGAAGCGCTTGACCTCACCACCCTCAAGGACCCGGTCCTGGAAGCCAGGGTATTCCGCTTCCAGGCTGGCCAGCACCTCGCGCACGCTGCTGCCGGCAACCTCCACCTTGGACTGACCGTTCGTCAATTTCCGCAACGGTGTTGGAACAAATACGGTCGCCATTATAGAAAGTTACCTCCTCCAAGATTTCCAAGTACCTGAACTCATCTGAGCCAATAAAAAACTCATCGCCGTGTTCTCAACCGAACACTCCAGCGATGAGTCCGCCGGCATGGCTACACGCGGCCATGCCCGTTTGTCACTCTCGGCTACGATGCATCTGTCCTGTCTGCAGACGCAGACTGCATTCCAGGCCGGATCGATGAGTACCGTGATTGCGGATCCTCATCGCTGCTTCCACCTGACCCTGCGGGAGCAGTGGCGGCCCGGTTCACCCTGCTCGCCAGGCTTCATCACCTGAAGAGCAGCAGGAGGCCCTCGCTACCGCCCCCGCTCAATACAGACGCATCGTACAAAAGTCATGAGTGCTGTTTTTCCTCGTTGTGCACTACTTCGAATCTCTTTGAATAATATTGTATCCAAAATCGTTGGTTTGTCAAACCAGAGCTAAGGATACCAGATCACATGTAATGTACCCGTAAGTTGACCTACACAACTCAATTCCTGGCCCTCTCAGGCGAATGCGATGCCGTCGGGTTTACTCGTCAAACAGGAAGGTTGGCTCTTCGTAGTAGCGCACTTCCTTGTTCTGTAGCTTGCGCCGAAGCCAGGTTTGCAGCCACTCGTTTTTCTCAGCCAAGGGCCGGTCAGCAGCCAGGAAATCCAGGTCGATGTTGACTCGCAACGCCCGGCGCGGGATGACGTGTCGAGTGATACCTGTGGGTAGCTTGGCGCTGTTACTGGCCAGTTCCAGTATGTCCGTCGGTTGAAACGGTGGATAAATGACTGTTGCTGCCACATCGTCGTAGTACGAGCGCAACTCACCGGTGTCGTCCGTCTGCACGCGGTAAATGGTCGCCTGGCCGCGGTAGATGTCGCACAGTTCTACCAGCAGCCGGGCACTCTGCCGAAGATCGCTGCCGGCCTCGATGAGATACACATCTCCGTCCCGCCCCACGATATAGGCCAGGATGGCACGCTCGCGCCATAGCCGGCGGGCTGTCTCCAGGTCAGCCTGACGTACCACGACCCCTGGGATACGTCGAATCTCCTCAAACAAGGTGCTCCCATCTATCCCGGCCACCAGATGATTCCAGGTATCTACGTGCACTTTGTTGTAATCCACAACCTGCACGACCGCATCTCGAATGCCCAGGCCGGCCAGGGCTGCTACACGATTTGCGCCATCCAAAACCACGTAGTAGCCAGGTTTATTCATCGGCGCTACCACCGGCGGGTTCTTCAACACCCCGTCCTCGCGAATGCGATGCATCAGCCCTTCGGCGCGCCGGGGATCGATTTCTTCATGTAGCACCAGATTCGCGACCGGCACGACTCGCAAGACCGGTACTTCCTCCAATTTGCTCATTGACTCAGGGACTCCCTTTTTGAAGATGCTATGTTGCTAGGCATGTGGGTCATTGGACCTTGTCAGCGAGATAGTCGATCAAATCGATCTTGGTCAAAATGCCGGCCACCTTCCCCTTGTCCATGACAATTGCGACCTTCCCTCGCGAGAAAATCTCCCCCAGCACGGCCAGCGAGGTGTCCGGATCGACCACGGCAGTGTCAGGGTTCACGATCGGCCCAATGGTTTCCTGAGCATCATGCTCGTGTTCGCCGAACAGCATGTGGTCCAGCAAATCGACTTCGGTGATGATGCCAACCAGGTTGCCATTATCCAGCACCGGCAATTGGGAAATATCGTGCCGGCGCATCACGTCGATCACCTCGGTCATGCGGTCATCCGGCGTGGCTGTAATCAGCTCCACAGGTGGCCGCGACCGCAGCAGGTCTCCGACGCGCCCTTCAACCCATTCGGACCCCAGGAAGCGATTCTCCCGCATCCAGTCGTCGTCGAAGACTTTGCTCAGGTAGCGCGATCCTGAGTCAGGCAAGAGCACCACCACCGTCTTGTCTGGACCCAGATTATGGGCGCGGATGTACTTGAGCGCGCCGGCCACTGCCGAGCCAGAGGAGCCACCGCAGAAGATCCCTTCTTCCCGCACCAGCCGGCGGGTCATGCGAAATGACTCACCATCTGTGACCTGCACAACATCGTCCACATACTCGAAATGCAGGGTCGAAGGCACGAAATCCTCACCGATGCCCTCGACTTTATAGGTACTGGCTTCTGGAATGCGGCCCGTCTTGAAGTAATCATACAGGATGGAACCCACGGGATCGACGCCGACGATCTGGATTTGGGGATTCTTTTCTTTCAGGTAACGCCCCACGCCAGAGATGGTCCCGCCTGTGCCCATGCCGGCCACAAACACGTCCACCCTCCCACCGGTCTGACGCCAGATTTCAGGCCCCGTGGTCTCATAGTGACTCTTCGGGTTTGCCGGATTGTGGTACTGATTGGCGAGGATCGCGTTAGGGGTCTCCTCAACGATCTTCTTCGCCACGCTGTAGTAAGATCGGGGGTCGTCAGGCTCAACCGCTGTTGGGGTAATGATCACGCGCGCGCCAAAGGCCCGGAGAAGTCGCACCTTCTCATCGCTCATTTTGTCCGGCATGACGAACACGCACCGGTAGCCCTTGAGCGCCGCCGCGATGGCAAGCCCTACACCAGTGTTTCCAGAAGTCGCCTCGACAATGGTGCCGCCGGGTCGGAGTTCGCCGCGCGCTTCGGCCTCCTCGATCATCGCGATGCCGATGCGGTCTTTTACCGAGCCGCCGGGGTTGAAGAATTCCAGTTTGGCCAGTACGTTGGCATCAATGCCGGCTACCACGTGGTGCAACCGGACCACAGGTGTGTCGCCGATGGTCTGGAGGATTGTATCATGCACCTCAGGCCAAAGACTGGCCGGCGTCGTGGTCATCGAGCGCCGTTGCTCGTTCATACTTCATCCTCCTGAGACGATATTGAAAGATGGTGTAACAAGCTTACCACGAGCCGCCGGCTCAGTCAAAGCGAGGGAAGCGAATCACCGGCCTTCGTGCCCTGGGGACGTAGGGTTAACTTCGGGGGCCCTGCACCCACACAACGGCCGCTTCCGTCCTGGAAGAGACACCTAGCTTGCTAAGGATGCTCCCCACGTGTCGATCAACCGTGCGTTCGCTGATGCACAACGTGTCAGCAATCTGCCGGTTTGTCAGACCGCCGGCAATCAACTCGATCACGTCCTGCTCACGCGGGGTCAGGGGCTCCGTCCGACCGTCTAACCCAATGTGATAGCGCAATTTGTGTGGATCTGCGTCAGAATAGAGATGCTTCCCCGCCAGCACCTCAGCCACTACAACCAGGCACTCCTGGGCCGAGAGATGCTTGCTGACACACCCCACAGCGCCGGCCTGGCGGGCACGCAACTGGACACTCTCGTCATCCGCGTGCCAGCTTGTCAGCAAAACTTTAACGTCCGGATACAGAACGCGGACTTCGCGGGTCAGGGCGAATCCGTTCACTTCGGGGAGCTCGGCGCCGGCAATTACCAGATCAGCCGGCCATTCAGCCAGCACATCCATCGCCTGGTCAGCCCCAGACGCTTCCCGAACAGCGTGGAAACCACCGTCCTCCAGACATGCCACCAGGCCGCTGCGGAAAAGTGAGGGCCTGTCAACCACCAAAATGCGCCGGCTGTCCGGGTCGGGGGAGAGGTCTTGCACCTCCGTCACCTCCGCAAACTCGAATGAGCCGACCTGGATCCCGCTGGCCAGGGCCCGACGGATCGCCTCTAGCTGAAAAATGGCACCCCCATTGAGGATGTACGTGACGACCCGCACCCACTGCTCCGGAAGGAGGTCCTTGCGCACACAGCCAACAGCGCCGGCGTGAAGCGCCGCCAGATGGGTATGTGCATCGTCGGCACGTTCCAAAGCCATAATCAGCACCCTGGTACGGCGACTGATGGCGCGGATTTCGCGACACACGGATATACCGCTAATATCCGCAAGCTCGTCAGCCAGAAGCACGACGTCGGGGCGAAGCGCCTTGACAAGCGCAATGGCTTCGCTACCACCATCCGTCTCGGCCAGGACGCGGTGCCCGGCTGCCTCAAGACGAGCACGCAACCCATCCCGAAACAGCGAGTTGTTTTCGACAATCAGAATCGTTGCGGGTCGCATGTCCGGTGACTGGCAAAGTAGAGTGCGCGCCCCAATTTCGCGACGCGCGTCTTATTTCCGCACGAGAAAGCCCAAACTCATCAACAGCAGGGGGTCCTCAGGTACCGAGTGCTTCGGCCACGACCTGGTATAAGTGACCCCATGCTCCGTCAACTGCCAGGAACCCAACAATGACAACATCTCGTCTAGAGAGCGCCACCAGCGTTCCATCCCATGGCGCTCCTCAATCTCGAGAATGCGCGGGTATTGGCGTATGGCGTCCGTTCCGAACGAGACCACCATGTGGCTTCCAGGTGCCGCCCATTCGTAGAGCGTCTCAAATGCCGATCGCACGTCCTCATCGCTCATCAGATGCGGGAGATTCGTAAAGCCGATCCCCACCCGTCGCTCCCCACCAAAGAAGCTCTTTATCATCTCCGACTCCAGGACTTCCTCGGGGTGCGCCGCCTCGCAAAACACATATCGCACCTGTTCGGGATGAGTGACACCGACGATCTCCTGTCCATACTCGACGACTTCCAGGTCATGGTCACTGTATATGACTTTGGCACTCGGGTCGAATTCCAGCACAATTTCGTGCACATTGCCCTGAGTAGGGAGGCCGGAACCGAAATCCACAAACTTGTCCAGGCCGACCGCCAGCACAAGGTACGCATAGGCTCGCTTCAGAAACGCCCTGTGTACCCGCTGAAAGTCTGGCAGGCTAGGCAGCTCTTCTTCTGCCGCTTTGGCGATCTTCCGATCGACCGAGTAATGGTGTGATCCACCCAGCCAATAGTCTACGATACGGGCCACGTGCGGTTTACTCAGATCTGGCAAAGCGCAGCACTCCTTTCCTTAAAAAACGCGGAACAAAAATGGGTAATATTCCCGATGCCATTTATCGTTTTTTGTGGTACCATAGATATAGCTGTTGGCAGGGCCCCTTGCCAGACATTATTTAAAGTTCATGGTATAGGCAGGGTGGCTCTGCCACAAGAGCCTATCCGAAAACAGTTCGTAGCGGCGGCCGGCAACTGCCTGAATCGCGGTTGGTGTCTGTGACTCCAGCCGCGCCTGCGATTTTTTCAGATAGGCTCTCGCTTTTTGCCCCCCCATTTGTCATCCATCAGTTCCAATCAATCCGAGATCACAACCTCCAGCTCGGTGGTCGTCATGCGTTCCTGGTCAAGTCGAAAGGCTCGAATTTCAGGACGATCCCGCTGCATGAGCGAGATGATGAAATACACAGCGTCCGGGTAAAATGCCAGGCGCATGTCCGTGGCCGAGGGATAGGCCGGGCTGGCAGGATGGGAATGGTAGATGCCGGCTACCTCCCACCCCTGCGCCTCCAGTTCCTTGAAGATGCGCAACTGCTCCTGTGGGTCCATCTGGTAGGTGACGGTCGGGTTCTGCGCAACGTTCGGGGCCGGATAGACGCGCGTGAAGCGGCTATTCTCGCCGGCCACGATCCCACACACCTCGTGGGGTGCACCTGCTCGCGCGTGCTGGACCATCTCGTCAGCAAGTGCCCTCGACAGCCGAACCTGTTCCCGCTGCACGACCGCCCCGTCGCCCAGATAACCCTTCGCCACCAGCAACTCAGCGTTCAGGATGGAAGCGCCGGCTGCCCCCCGGATGGTGTTGTGACCCAGCACAAGGAACTTGACATCCAGAACCGGGTCCTCTCGCACGCGGCCCACGACAGACGCCATGCCACGCTCGGCCATGCGATCCAGCCGCGGCTGCGGTCGGTCCATCTCAGTCCGCACCACCACCGGATGGCGTGGTGCCGAAGGCAGGTCCAGCTCCTGTGGCTCGGCGCGGAACTCTGCGAAGGCCGTGATTACCTCATCCAGCGTGGCCGGCTGCCTGAACTTGACCGACACCGCCTCCAGATGCCCATCCAGCGTGGCAACGCGGTGACAGTGGGCGCTGATGGTGAAGTCAGCATCCTCGATCTGTTCGCCCTGGAACCGTCCCATGATCTTGAGGGGCTCGTGCTCTACCTTCCACTCCTCGCCGTAGGTGTGGGGCATGACGTTATCCACAATATCCCACGACGGGACACCTGGGTAGCCGGCCCCGGAAAGAGCCTGCATGGTGCTCACCACCACCTGCTCCAGCCCGAAGGCCAGGTGCAGCGGCTGCAGCGCCAGAACCAGGTGGATGGTGGTGCAGTTGGGATTGGTGACGATGTAGCCTCGGTCCCAGCCACGCTTCCGCTGCTGATGCGGGATCAGGCTCAGGTGTTGCGGATTGACCTCGGGGATCAGGAGG
>CAYYSH010000019.1:333-733 GCA_964474265.1 uncultured Anaerolineales bacterium | reverse complement strand
CATCCGGGTCCATGCGATGCGCGCTGGCGTTGCTGCATACGACGTAGCCGGCCTCCGCAAAAGCCTCTTCGGTCGGGCCGGCCACGTCGCCCGGCAGTGCCGAGAAGACGATATCGGCCTCAAAGCCGGGCTCGATCGGCAGAACCTCCATCTCTCGCACGCCCTCGGGCATGTCAGCCGATATGCGCCAGGTACATGCTTCGGCGTAAGGCTTGCCGGCTGACACCTCGGACGCCGCCAGGGCTGTGATCTCAAACCACGGATGACCCTCCAACAACTGCACGAACCGCTGTCCCACAGCGCCCGTAGCCCCCAGAACACCAACTTTGACCTTCTCCATTCGAATCCGATGCCTCCATCATTCACACCAGGCAGTGCGTACTGCGGGAATATGCTGTTG
>CAYYSH010000019.1:0-323 GCA_964474265.1 uncultured Anaerolineales bacterium | reverse complement strand
ATATCACCCAGGACCCCCGCCGCTGTCACCGCCGGCCCCGCCCCCCGGCCGCTGATGGTCAACGGGTTTTCCTGATACAACGCCGTCTCAAAGACAACGATACTGTCCGAGGAGTGGATGTGAGCCAGCCGGCTGTCGGGGTCCACCGTGGTCATGGAAACGCGACAGCGGCCATCGACCACCTCGCTGACGTAGCGCAGGGGCCGGCCAGCGGCTCTGGCATCTGCCGCCCGGGCCGCAAATGGCTCATCCAGGGCATCCACCTCGGTCATGAACTCATCCACCGTGAGCTCATCCATCTCCTCCGGGTACAGCCGCTCAAC
>CAYYSH010000018.1:15588-18124 GCA_964474265.1 uncultured Anaerolineales bacterium | reverse complement strand
GCTTCGCCATTCGCGAAGGTGGCCGCACCGTCGGTGCCGGCGTTCTCACCAAGATTGTGGAGTAAGCTTAGCGGAGCAAAGAGCCGAGAGGAAAACCTCTCGGCTCTACTCTGGAGGGATGCATGGCACGGCAAAAAGTTCGAATTCGACTCAAGGCATACGATCATCGAGTCCTTGATCAGTCAGCACAGCAAATTGTTGAGGAAGCGGAGCGGACTGGGGCTATCGTGGCCGGCCCGGTTCCTCTGCCGACTCGCATTGAAAAGTTTACTGTGATGCGGTCGCCTTTCATTGACAAGGACTCGCGGGAACAGTTTGAAATTCGCACCCATAAGCGGCTGATTGACATCATCGATCCCAGCTCTAAGACGCTGGATAATCTCATGCGGCTCAACCTGCCGGCGGGTGTGGATATCGAGATCAAGCTATAAGTTGGGGTGTTAAGCGCTGGGCTCCATCTAGGCCTGGGCTTGCGCCACAGGAGAGGGATGATGCGGCGGTGACGCGTTGGCAGTCCCTGGGAGTGTGTATTCATGAAAGGTATTCTTGGCAAGAAGGTAGGCATGACCCAGATTTTCGATGAGACCGGAGAGGTCATACCTGTCACGGTCATCGAGGCGGGTCCCTGCTATGTCACACAAGTCAAAACCACCGAAACGGATGGTTACAACGCCATTCAGATCGGGTTTGAGCAGGTTGCGGAGCGGAAACTCAAGAAGCCGCAACGCGGCCATCTGCGAAATCTTCCACCCTTGCGGCATTTGCGTGAGATTCGCACGGACGACGCCGCTGAGTACAAGGTCGGCCAGCAGGTGAATGTGGACATCTTTGAGGTCGGCCAGCGGGTCGATGTTACTGGCGTCTCGAAGGGGCGCGGATTTGCCGGCGTGGTCAAACGCCACGGTTTTGGTGGTGGTCCTAAGACTCACGGCCAGTCTGATCGGCATCGTGCTCCCGGGTCGATTGGCGCGACCTCAACGCCGGGTCGGGTGTTCAAGGGTATGCGGATGGCCGGTCGTATGGGCAACGAGCGTGTGACCATTCAGAACCTGAAGGTGGTGGGTGTGGACCCGAAGCGCAACCTGCTGCTGGTCAAGGGGAGTGTGCCTGGCCGGCGAGGTGGCCTGGTCCTGATCCGTGACGCGGTCAAGAGTTAAGGTCGAGCTGGAGTAGCGATTATGCTTGCAACAGTTTACAACACTGCCGGCGAGGCAGTTGGCGAATACGAGCTACAGGACTATATCTTTGGAATCAAGCCTAATCGGGGTGTCATGCACCAGGCTCTAGAGCGCCAGTTGGCCAATGCCCGGCAAGGCACTCACAAGACCAAAACGCGGGGTGAGGTGCGCGGTGGCGGTAAAAAGCCCTGGCGTCAAAAGGGCACCGGGCGTGCACGTCACGGGTCGATTCGCTCGCCGATTTGGGTCGGCGGCGGTACGGTTTTCGGTCCGCGGCCACGAAAGTACGAGAAGCGCATGCCGAGGAAGATGCGCCGGCTGGCGCTGCGATCGGCGCTTTCAGCCAAGTATCGCGCAGGGCAAATCGTTCTGGTGGATGAGATTGCCATGGAGCGCCCAAAGACCCGCGAAATGGTTAACATCTTGGACAACCTGACCGGTGGTCAGGGGAGTGCGGTGATCTTGCTGCCGGCTGGCGACATGGCGATACAGAAGTCGGTGAGCAACCTGCCATGGGCGAAGACGCTGCACGTGCAGTACCTGAACATCCGCGATCTACTGGGGTACGACTATGTGATTATCCCGCTTGCCGCCCTTAAGGTCATTGAAGGTATTCTGGGCGAGCCCCAGCAGGAGGTAGCATAACCATGCATCCGTTTCAGGTGATCCGCCGCCCGGTCATCACTGAGAAAGCGGTAGAGTTGGCGCAGTTGGATAATCAGTACACCTTTGAGGTGATTATGAAGGCCAACAAGCAGATGATCCGCGATGCGGTGGAGGAGGCATTCGACGTTCAGGTGTTGAAAGTGCGCACCATGGTCATGCCGGGTAAACCCCGGCGCTGGGGCCGGCGAATCAGCCATACGCCGGCCTGGAAAAAGGCCATCGTGACCCTGGCACCTGGTGACTCAATCGACCTGTTCGAAGGCGCGTTGTAAAGGATTTGAAGAATGGGGATAAAAGTATACAAGCCGACGTCGCCTGGTCGGCGGGGTATGACCGGTTCGACATTCGAGGAAATCACGAAGACAAAGCCTGAGCGCTCTTTGCTGGAGCCGATCAAAAAGAAGGCTGGCCGCAGTCATGGCAAGATCAGCGTCCGTCATCGCGGTGGTGGACACAAGAGGCGCTATCGCCGGATCGATTTCAAGCGGGACAAAATCGGGATTCCGGCTCGGGTTGACAGTATTGAGTACGACCCGAATCGGTCGGCGCGGATCGCTTTGCTGACCTATGCCGATGGCGAGAAGCGGTACATCATTGCTCCGCTAGGGCTGCAGGTTGGTGACACGGTGATGAACGGCCCGGATGCGGATCTCGAAGTTGGGAACGCGCTGCCGATTGAGAACATCCCGGTG
>CAYYSH010000018.1:0-15578 GCA_964474265.1 uncultured Anaerolineales bacterium | reverse complement strand
CCCGGTGGGTACGCAGATTCATAACATCGAGTTGGAGCCTGGTAAGGGCGGTCAGCTTGTGCGATCAGCCGGCACCTCGGCCCAGTTGCTGGCCAAGGAAGGTGATTACGCCCAGGTGCGGTTGCCTTCGGGTGAGGTGCGGCGGATTCATGTTCGGTGTATGGCCACGCTTGGTCAGGTCGGTAACCTTGACCACGGCAATATCAAGTTGGGAAAGGCCGGCCGAAAGCGGTGGCTGGGCTGGCGCCCTACGACGCGTGGTTCGGCCATGGATCCTGGATCGCATCCGCATGGTGGCGGTGAGGGTAAAGCGCCAATTGGTCTGCCTGGTCCAAAGACGCCCTGGGGTAAGCCGGCTCTGGGTAAGCGAACGCGCCGAAACAAGCGGACCGACAAGATGATTGTGCGCCGGCGCGGCAAGAAGCGGCGAGGCCGGCGTTAGAACGCGCGTTTGTGCGGCCTTACACGGATTTGGGGACATGGGTTTGAACCTGCTTGTGTGAGCATGGGGGTGATGAGAGATGGCTAGATCGCTGAAAAAGGGGCCATATTGCGATCCGAAATTGCTTCGGAAAATTGAACGCATGAACGAGACGGGCGAGAAGCGCGTAATCAAGACCTGGTCGCGAGCTTCAACCGTTTTCCCGCAAATGGTGGGCCATACGATCGCTGTGCATGATGGCCGGCGGCATGTGCCGGTGTACATCACAGAGAACATGGTGGGCCACAAGCTGGGCGAGTTTGCTCCTACGCGGACGTACCGAGGTCACCGGGCGAAGGGGGAGAAGACGGTTCGCCTCCGCCGCTGATTTCGGACTCGGAGTTGGAGGTTGGGCGACTAATGTCTGGCTCTCTGAGCCCGGTCTCCAGATTCTCTACAGAACATCGAGGTAGCAAGAATGGATTTTGAAGTTAGGGCAACTGCAAAGTACATACCCGTCTCGCCCCAGAAAGTGCGGTTGGTGTTGGATCTGGTGCGAGGCAAAGATGTGGATGAGGCGCTGTCGATTCTCGAATTTACGCCGAAGCGAGCAGCGCGGTACGTTGCCAAAGTCATCAAGTCTGCTATTGCCAACGCGGAGGAGAATTTCGGGTTGGCGCGTGAGGACCTGTATATCGCGGAGATCTACGCTGACGACGGCCCAACGCTGAAGCGTGGCCGGGCCGGCGCACGGGGGCGCTTCAAGCCCATTCTCAAGCGTACGAGTCACATCACTGTGGTGTTGGCTGAGTACGAGTACGTGTAAAGCACTGACGAGGAGTTTCTATGGGACGCAAGGTACATCCGTATGGCTTCCGGCTGGGGATCATCAAGGACTGGAAAGCCAAGTGGTATGCGGAAGGCGAGGAGTACACCAAGCTACTCCATGAGGACCTGGCTATTCGAGAGCTGATTCGCAGGGAAATGGGGCGGGCGGGGGTTTCGGATATCCACATTAACCGGTTTCCGAACCAGGTCTCGATCACTATTTTCACGGCGAAGCCCGGGATCATCATTGGCCGTAAAGGCGCGAATGTTAAAGAGCTCCGGGGTAAGCTGGAAGATCTCACGGGCAAGACGATCCGGATCGATGTTCAGGAGGTTGAGGATCCGGAAACGGATGCCACGCTGATTGCGGAACGGATTGTCGAGCAGATTGAACGGCGAATTTCACACCGGCGAGCGATGAAACATGCTGCCAGTCGTGCTATGCGGCAGGGGGCTCAAGGTATAAAGATCGAAGTGTCGGGCCGGCTGGCCGGTGCCGAAATGGCTCGAAAGGAAAGCGTCAATGAAGGCCAGGTCCCGCGTCACACCTTGCGAGCCGACATTGACTATGCTCAGGATGAGGCCTTGACCACCTATGGTCGTATCGGTGTCAAGGTGTGGGTCTACAAGGGCGAGGTACTGCCTGGTCAGGAACGTACGTTGGAGGAGACGGCCACAGCCACAGCCGGCTAGCTGTCATAGCTGGGTCATCTCTTGGAAATAGATCGAACCGGGTATTGGGAGAAGAACAACTATGTTGCAGCCTAAGCGACTCAAGTATCGCAAGCAATTCCGCGGACGTATGCGGGGTAAGGCCTATCGGGGTTCCAATGTGGAATTTGGAGAGTTTGCCCTGCAGGCGGTCGAGCCGAGTTGGGTAACCAGCCGGCAGATTGAAGCTGCACGTCGTGCGATTGTGCGCCATGTGAAACGTGGTGGCAAGCTGTGGATTCGCGTTTTCCCGGACAAGCCTGTTACGCAGAAGCCGGCTGAGACCCGCATGGGTAGTGGCAAAGGCTCTGTGGATCATTACGTTGCAGTTGTGAAACCTGGTCGTATCATCTTCGAGATTGCTGGCGTCCCAGAACCGGTTGCTCGTGAGGCTTTTCGGCTGGCCGGTCACAAGCTGCCCATGAAGACCCAGTTCCTGGTCAAAGAGGATCTGGGGGTTTAGCGGGAGCATTTGGAGTGGATTCGCCATTAAGCTTAAAGTTGGCCGATCGGTGGGAGTGTGATCGATGAAACCGGATGAAATTCGTGCTCTATCAACTGAAGAGATCCTGAACCGGCTGGACGAGGCATATGAGGAGATGTTGAATCTCCGGGTGCAACATGGGATTGGGCAGTTGCCCAACCCCTTGCGCATGCGAGAGGTTCGGAGGGATATCGCTCGCATGAAGACCGTCCTGCGAGAGCGTGAGCTGTGGGAACTATACCAGGCGTGGCAGCAACAGCAGGACGTGGCGGAGGAGTAGCATGGCACGTAAGCAATTAGTCGGTCGTGTTGTGAGCAACAAGATGGACAAGACAGCCGTTGTCTCGGTGGCAATCACCAAGCGGCATCCTTTGTATGAGAAAGTGGTTCGCCGAAGCAAGAAGTACAAGGCTCACGACGAGAATAATGAAGCACGAGTGGGCGATCTGGTACGCATTGAGGAATGTCGCCCACTAAGTAAAGAGAAGCGTTTTCGGATCGTCGAGTGGATCGAGCGGGCGGAGGTGGACAGATGATTCAGGCCGAAAGCCGGCTTCGAGTAGCAGACAACACCGGCGCGCGAGAACTGTTGTGCATCAAGGTGCTGGGTGGGGCCAAGCGTCGCTATGCCAGTGTAGGCGATATTATTGTGGCCTCAGTGAAGCAGTCAACGCCCCACGGCTCCGTCAAGAAAGGGGACGTTGTCAAAGCAGTCGTTGTGCGCACGGCTAAGGAATATGGTCGTCCGGATGGAAGTTACATCAAGTTCGACGAGAACGCTGCCGTGATCATCGATGACTATGGACAGCCGAAAGGAACGCGCATCTTCGGCCCGGTTGGGCGTGAGCTGCGAGAGAAGGGGTTCATGAAGATCGTGTCCCTTTCGCCAGAGGTCCTTTAGTCGGTTTGTTGCATGTAGGAGCAATTGAGGATGAATCGGGTTCGGAAAGGCGATCAGGTTGAAATCCTGAGCGGGGATGAGAAAGGCCTGCGTGGGATTGTGCGTCAGGTGCTCCCGCGACGAAATCGCGTGATCATCGAGGGTATGAACATTGTCAAGAAGCACCAGCGTCCAACCCCCACGGGAGGCCGCACCCCGGTCCAGGCCGGCATCATCGAATTTGAGGCTCCCATCCACCTGTCCAATGTCGCCCCTGTGTGTCCAAGTTGTGATCAGTGGACGCGTGTGAGCTTTGAGCGGACGCCGGATGGGGGAAAGGTACGAGTCTGTAAGCGCTGTGGTGCACACATGGACTAGCCGGCACGTCTTGGCGGGGGCACCGTGGAGCATGGAAATGATGATGGCGTGGTTAACTACCAGCCATAACGAGTATTTGCAGACCAGGATCAGATAGCTTATGATGCGTTTGAAGGAAAGGTACCTGAAAGAAATCGTCCCACAGATGATGGCGGACTTCTCTTACGAGAACGTGATGCAAGTGCCGCGGGTAGAGAAGGTCGTCATCAATGTGGGATTGGGAGAGGCGTTGCAAAACGCGCGGGCGTTGGATGCGGCGGCAACGGATATCATGACAATTACGGGACAACGCCCCGTGGTGACCCGTGCTCGCAAATCCATCGCCAACTTCAAATTGCGCGAGGGACAACCCATCGGCATCAAAGTGACGCTGCGTGGTGAGCGCATGTATGCTTTCCTGGAGCGATTGTTCAACGTCGCTTTGGCGCGTCAACGCGACTTTCGTGGTGTGTCCCCCAACGCTTTTGACGGTCGAGGGAATTATACATTGGGCCTTCAGGAGCAGTTGGTCTGGCCGGAGATCGACTATGACTCGATTGATAAAGTGCGAGGCATGGAGATCACCATTGTCACCAGTGCAAAAACCGATGATGAGGGCTGGCGCCTGCTGCAATTGATGGGGATGCCGTTCCGCGAACGCTAGAGTGATGCCGATTCGATAAGATAAGGGAAGGTCAGGTAACAGGAACGTGGCTAAGAAGTCGATGATCGCCCGGGAGAAGAGGCGTAAGTACAGAGTGCGTGTCCGTAACCGGTGCAAGCTATGTGGCCGGCCGCGAGCGTATATGCGGCGCTTCGGCATGTGTCGAATCTGCTTTCGGCGGCTGGCGCTAGAGGGCAAGATACCTGGCGTCAAGAAATCTAGTTGGTAATAACCGGTCGAGGAGAGCGACAGGAATGGGAGTAGTAACAGATCCTATTGCGGATATGCTGACGCGAATTCGGAATGCGACGCAGCGCCGGCATAAGTTCGTCTCAATGCCGTCTTCCAAGATGAAGGTCGCTATTGCGCGTATCTTGAAGGAAGAAGGCTTTATTGAGGACTATAAGGTCATTGACGAGAAACCGCAGCCGATTTTACAGATTTGGCCCAAGTATACCGAGGACAACGAGCCGGTTATCACCAGGATTGAGCGGGTAAGCAAGCCGGGCCGGCGTATCTACAAAGGCCGGCGTGAGATTCCCTGGGTGTTGAGCGGGATGGGCATCGTCATCATGTCTACGTCTCGGGGGGTCATGACCGGGCGCCAGGCACGCCGGGCAGGGGTCGGCGGCGAAGTCATTTGTTACGTTTGGTAACCTGGGTTCTGAGCGTTTCGACAGTCTCAGGTTGGCACTGAGCAACGTCGAAGTGATACCTTGTGTGGAAGGGTTGGAGGTTCTGCTATGTCGCGTGTCGGGAAGATGCCTGTAGAGATCCCGCCGAAGGTCACAGTTGAAATCAAGGGTAGTACGGTTCGTGTCAAAGGGCCTAAGGGGGAATTGACCAGGACATTCCATCCGGATATGGATATCCGGATGGATAATGGTCACATCGTCGTTAACCGCCCCAGTGACCATCGAACTCACCGGGCTCTTCATGGTTTGACACGGGCTCTGATTGCTAACATGGTACAAGGGGTCTCGGAGGGCTTTAAGAAGACACTGGTGATCGAGGGGGTTGGCTATCGGGCCGACATGCGTGGTAACACGCTGGTGTTAAATGTTGGCTACTCGCATCCGGTGGAGATTCAGCCTCCCGATGGTATTCAGATTACGATCGAGCGTGGGGCTAAAAGCCTGACAGTTGAGGGGATTGACAAAGAGGTGGTTGGGGAGGTTGCAGCCAAGATACGGGCGGTTCGCCCTCCTGAACCGTACAAGGGCAAGGGCATTCGCTACGCAGACGAATATGTACGCCGCAAGCCTGGCAAAGCCGGCAAGGTCGGCGTCTGATACGGTTATTGGAGATCTGTGTATGGCAACGAGAAACGAACTTCGCAAGCGGCGTCATCGCCGTGTGCGCCGTAGGGTGAAGGGGACGCCTGAGCGTCCACGGTTAAACGTATATCGCAGTCTGAAGCACATCTACGCGCAGGTCATCGATGATGTCGCCGGCCACACTCTGGCATCTGCGTCAACGCTGGATCCGGAGGTTCGCAAACGGATTGATGATATGAAACCGGTAGACCAGGCGAAAGTTGTCGGCGAGACGGTGGCCCGCCGGGCTTTGGAAAAGGGTGTCACAAAAGTTGTCTTTGATCGTGCGGGCTACAAGTATCATGGTCGGGTCAAGGCGGTCGCTGATGGAGCACGCGAGGCCGGCCTCGAATTCTAAGGAGCAGTCCACGAATGGCGAATAGAGACGACAGACGTGAAGAGTTGGACGAGCGAATCGTACATATCGCTCGGACTGCCAAGGTGCAAAAAGGCGGTCGCCGGTTTTCGTTCCGTGTGGTCGTGGTGGTTGGTGACAACAACGGGCGGGTAGGTGTCGCCGTCGGCAAGGCCCGCGATGTGCCGGAAGCGATTCGCAAAGGCATTGAGCGCGCTAAGCGGAACATGATCGAAGTGCCGATGGTCAAGAGAACCATCCCACACGAGGTGACATCTCGCTTCTCGGCAGCCAAGGTGGTCCTGAAGCCGGCATCTCCGGGCACCGGTGTAATCGCTGGCGGCGGTGTTCGGGCGGTGGTAGAGGCCGCCGGCATTCGGGATATTCTCACGAAGTCATTGGGCAGCGACAATATTTTGAACGTGGTGTATGCGACGTACGAGGCTCTCAAGCAATTGAAAGACCCGCATGAGGAGGCGCGCCGGCGCGGCCTGCCGCTGGAACGCGTTCAGCCCTTCTGGAGTCAGTTCGATGAGTAAGAAGAAACAGGCTAGCCGGTTGCGCATTACCTGGGTGAAAAGCGCTATCGGCTATTCCAAGCGACAAAAGCAGACCATTCGTGCCCTGGGGTTCCGTAAGCTGCATCAGACGGTCGAGCGGCCCGATACACCGGATATTCGGGGCATGATCAACAGCGTGAGTCACCTGGTTGAAGTAGAAGAACTCTGAGTTTGAGGGTGATAGAATGAAATTGCATGAACTCAAGCCCGCACCAGGCGCGAAGAAGAAGCGCAAGCGGCTGGCCCGAGGCAATGCTGGCAGGGGCGGCACCTACGCTGGTCGTGGCCGTAAGGGCCAGAAGGCCCGCTCCGGAGGCAAGGTACCCCCTTACTTTGAGGGTGGGCAGTTGCCACTGGTCAGACGGCTTCCATTTAAGCGTGGATTCACAAATATCTGGCGGAAGGCGTTTACGCCCATCAACGTTGACCAGCTCGAGGAACGCTTCGCAGCCGGCTCCACTGTCTCACCACCTACGCTGGTGGCTGCCGGATTAATCAAGCGGCAGGACGAATTGGTAAAGATCCTCGGACGCGGTGAGCTAAAGACAGCGCTGACAGTGCGTGCACACGCTTTTTCCAAGAGCGCCCGGGAGAAGATTGAGGCCGCAGGCGGCACTGTAGAGCTCATTGCCGAGGATGAGTATCGCAAGTCGTGATAGGGTAGCTGGTCATGAGCTACTCTGAATAGAGAGGACTATCTCGATGCTAGAGGCACTGCGCAACGCATTCAAATTGCCGGACCTGCGCCGGAAGATCCTTTTCACTTTCGCTATGCTGATCATCTTCCGATTGGCTGCGCACGTACCGGTTCCGGGTGTGGATCGTCAGGGACTGATTCGGTTGTTTGAGACAAACCAGTTACTTGGTTTTCTCAACATGCTGTCGGGCGGTGCGATGAGAAACTTCTCTGTCGTTGCGATGGGGGTGTATCCCTACATCACTGCGTCGATCATCATGCAGCTTCTCGTGCCGCTTGTGCCGTCCCTGGAGGAGCTATCCAAGGAAGGCGAGCAGGGGCAACGGCAGATTAACATGTACACCTATTATATGACGGTACCGCTGGCGATGTTGCAGGCTTTTGGCCAGGCGGCGGTGCTGAATCGCCCCTTGCCCGGTGGTGGAACGATTTTGCAGAACTTTAACCTGTTTGAGCACCCGCTGGAGACGCTCACAGTAGTTATCGCTCTGACAGCCGGCACGATGTTTGCCATCTGGCTGGGTGATCTGATCACCGAGCAAGGCATCGGCAATGGTGTGTCGATCATCATTTTTGGTGGCATCGTGGCTGGCATTCCACAGAACATCGGCCAGTTGGTGGCTGCCGGCCAGACGGGTGCGCTCATTTTCCTGGCAGTTTTGACGATCGTCACGGTCGCCGGCATCGTGTTCATCCAGGAGGGACATCGCCGGATCCCGGTTCAGTATGGGAAGCGGGTTCGTGGACAACGGCTGTACGGCGGTCAAAGCACGCACATTCCTATGCGCGTGAACACCGCCGGCATGATCCCGCTCATTTTTGCGTCGTCGTTGCTCATCTTCCCGGCCACTATTGCGCAGATGTTCCAGACATCGGCATCCCCGATTGTGCGGAGTGTCGCCAACGCGATATACAACACATTCAACACGACAGGGTTGTCATACTGGATCTTGTACTTCTTGCTGGTTGTGGCGTTCACCTATTTCTATACGGACGTTATCTTCCGGCAACAAAACCTGCCTGAGACATTGCAGAAGCAGGGTGGTTTCATCCCGGGCATTCGACCTGGTCGTCGGACTGAAGAGTATTTGAATGCTGTATTGCAACGGATTACCCTGGTGGGCGCAGTGTTCTTGGGGATTGTTGCGATTCTCCCGTATTTTGCGCACGTTTTTGTTGGTGTGCAGCGTACTCAGTTGATCATCACCAGCACGGGGTTGCTGATTGTGGTGGGTGTCGTACTGGACACCATGAAGCAACTCGAAGCCCAGTTGTTGATGCGTCACTACGAAGGCTTCATTCGGTAGAACATGGTAATCAGCAGGCGGCGACGACGGGCTGGCGGCGTGACGTTGAAGTCAGCGCGTGAACTGGAATTAATGCGCAAAGCCGGCCAGATCGTGGCTGAAGCACTGGCGGCAATGACGGAGCACGTTGCACCTGGTGTCACTACAGCGGAACTGGATGCCATCGCAACAGAGGTTATCGCCCGGCACGGTGCGATTCCGTCATTCAAAGGCGTGCCGGCCAACAGACCAGGGGTGCCGGATTTCCCGGCTTCGATTACGGCTTGTATCAATGAAGAGATCGTCCATGGCATTCCGGGGGCCCGCCGGCTGCGCGAGGGTGACATCGTCAGCCTGGATGTGGGTGCCATCTACCAGGGATATCATGGAGACGCGGCTGTGACGGTGCCGGTGGGCCAGGTTAACGGAGAGGTTCAGCACCTGCTGGACGTGACGAAAGCCGCTCTGTATGCCGGCATCGAGCAGGCACGACCAGGTCACCGGCTGTGGGATGTGATTCGAGCCATCCAGGCTACCGTTGAGTCCAACGGATACAGCGTGATTCGGGAATATCAGGGGCATGGCATTGGCCAGTCGATGCACGAGCCACCGAGTGTGCCCAATTTCCTGGGGTACGGGGGGCCACGACCGAGGAACCTCCGTTTGCGCCCGGGTATGACGATGGCGTTGGAGCCAATGGTTGCTGCCGGCGACTGGCACACGGAAGTGCTGCCTGACGGGTGGACTGTCGTGACCGCTGATCGTAGCCTGTCAGCGCATTTCGAACACACCATTGTCGTGACGGAAAACGGGCCAGAGATTTTGACCCAGCGGACATAACGTGGTATACTTCGTGGTCTGCTGAGATAGAGAGGTGATTAGCGTGAAAGTTCGTCCAAGTGTGAAGCGACGTTGTGACAAGTGCAAGATCGTACGGCGCAGAGGCGTCGTGTATGTCATCTGTGAAAACCCGAAGCATAAGCAGCGTCAGGGCTAGAGGAGAGAGCAATGGCACGTATTGCAGGGGTAGACCTGCCCCGAGACAAACGGGCTGAGGTGGCGCTCACCTACATCTACGGCATTGGCCGGACACGAAGCAGAGAAATTCTAGAAGCGACGGGTGTGAGCCCGGACACGCGGATCAAAGATCTGACAGAGCAAGAAGTGAGCGCCTTGCGGAGTTACATCGACAGTAACTACAAAGTGGAAGGCGACCTGCGGCGCGAGGTGAACCAGAACATCAAGCGCCTCCAGGAGATCGGTTGCTATCGAGGGTTGCGCCATCGACGCAATCTACCCGTCCGTGGTCAGCGCACTCGCACAAATGCCCGGACCCGTAAGGGGCCGCGCAAGACCGTGCCTGGCCGCAAGCGATCGCGGGCGAAGAAGTAATAGCGGAGGAAGAGCGTGGCACGAAGAAGAGGGCGTCGAACAACGCGCAGGGGGCCGCGCAAGAATGTCCCCCACGCGCGGGCGTATATTCAGGCAACGTTTAATAACACGATTGTCACGTTTACAGACTTGCAGGGCAACACGGTGACCTGGGCCAGCGCCGGCTCGTCTGGCTTCAAGGGCTCCCGCAAGAGCACGCCTTACGCGGCTCAGTTGGCAGCTCAGAATGCGGCGAAGCAGGCATTGGAGCACGGTGTTCGTGAAGTCGATGTGTTCGTTAAGGGGCCAGGCCCAGGGCGTGAGGCTGCGATCCGATCGCTTCAGGGGATGGGCTTGAAGGTGAAGTCGATCACGGATATCACCCCCATTCCGCATAACGGTTGTCGCCCGCGTAAGAAGCGGAGAGTATGAGTCAGTAATCACCGGTGTTTCGCGTCAATTAGCAGGCAACTGTTGACGTTGATTACTGATCACTGGACAGAGGAGGACGTTAAGTTTGGCACGATATACGGGACCAGTCTGCAAGCTATGCCGGCGTGAGGGCGAGAAGCTCTTCTTGAAGGGTGAACGTTGCTTTACACCGAAGTGTGCCATTGAGAAGCGCGGTTATCCGCCCGGGTTGCACGGCCGTCGCCGGCAATTCCGACGTCGGATGTCGGACTATGGGTTGCAGTTGCGCGAAAAGCAAAAGGCAAAGAGAATCTACGGCGTGATGGAACGCCAATTCCGCCGGTACTTCAAGGAAGCGTTGAAGGTCAAGGGGCTCACGGGTGCCACGCTATTGCAAACCCTTGAGCGCCGGCTGGACAACGTTGTCATGCGACTTGGGTTTGCTGAGTCTCGGGCTCAGGCACGCCAGTTGGTCACACATGGACACATCACCGTCAACGGCCGCAGGCTGAATGTGCCTTCGTATCTGGTCGAGATTGGCGATGAAATTGGTATCCGGCCCCAGAGTCGCAAGAATCAACACTTCGCCGGCCTGGCCGAAGTGCTGGACCCTGGTGTGGTACCAGACTGGCTCCGGCTGGACCCCCAGCAGATGACCGGTCAGGTGTTGCGCTTCCCAAGCCGGGAACAGATTCAAGAACCGATCAATGAACAGTTGATCGTGGAGTTCTATAGCCGCTAGTTGAGGAGTGGTGTCGGGGTGTAGAAATGCAGGGGGGATGCATTTTTCGCCTCTGCACCTCTACTCGGTAGGAGGGGTTCGAGTTGAAAACTCAGGTACCAACAATTGAAACTGAGGCTCTCACGCGAGACTATGGTAAGTTCACCATGTCTCCACTTGAGGGTGGATATGGTACAACGTTAGGAAATGCATTGCGGCGTGTGCTGCTGTCATCCCTGCCCGGTGCAGCCGTTACCGCCATTAAAATAAATGGTATACACCATGAGTTTTCGCCCATTCCTCATGCCAAAGAGGATACCACACGACTGATTTTGAACTTGAAGGAGTTGCGCCTTCGTTCCAATGCAGAAAACGGTGCGCGTATGTATCTCGAGGCTCGAGGTGAGGGTGTTGTCACCGCGGCCGATATTCAGGCTCCACCGGAGATCGAAATCCTGAATCCTGAGTTGGAGCTGTTAACGCTCGACTCAGACGAAGCGAACATTGAGATGGAACTGGTTGTCGGGACCGGGACGGGGTATTCGCCGGCAGAAGAGCGTACCGGCTTGCACCTGGGCGAATTGCCAGTAGATGCCATCTTTAGCCCGATTCGTAAGGCCGCCTATCATGTTGAGCAGACCCGTGTTGGCCGGATGACGAACTTCGATCGCCTGACGATCGAAATTTGGACTGATGGCACAATCTCGCCGACCGACGCACTTCGCCAGGCAGCCCAGATTCTCATTGATCAATTCAAGCTCATTGCCAACTACGGGCTGGAGGTCACTGAGGAGGAGAGAGAAGCGGACGAGGGTATCCCGCAAGCAGTCTACGAGACACCCATTGAGGATCTCGATCTGTCCGTTCGGGCGTACAACTGCCTGAAGCGGGCCGGCATCACCCAGGTGGGCGAGATCATTGAGCGACTGCGGCGTGGTGATGACGAAATGCTGGTGATTCGGAACTTCGGCCAGAAGTCGTTGGATGAGCTGAAGGATAGTCTGCGAGAGCATGGCTTCTACGAGTATGTGACAGAAGCGCAAGGACAGGCAGAGGGATAGACAGAATGAGGCACCGGGTAGCAAAGAAGAAGTTGAATCGCGATAAAGCGCATCGCAAGGCGCTTTATCGCAACCTGATCACCGATCTGTTTCGGTATGAGCGGATCCAGACAACTGAAGCGAAGGCGAAGGCTATCCGGCCTTATGCCGAGAAGCTCATCACGCTGGCCAAGCGGGGTGACTTGCATGCACGCCGGCAGGTCCTCAGATGGATCAACGACAAGGATGTGGTGGATCATCTCTTCTATGCCATCGCGCCGTCCTTTGAGGAGCGCCATGGTGGCTACACGCGCATCATCAAGTTGGGCCGGCGTCAGGGAGACGCGGCGCGGGTAGCCATCATCGAATTGGTGGAGGGCGAAGACTAAAGCGTTGAGCGTTGGCATGTGGTGCGCGATTCGCCTGTGGCGAGATGTACGTGCGATGTCGGCGTTCAATATCCGATGTGTTAGTGCATGAGCAGGCGCCATTTGATGGCGGTCGTCGAATACGACGGCACGAGCTATCATGGTTCTCAGGTTCAGGCTAACGCTCCGACCATCCAGGAAAAGCTGGAGCGGGCATTAGCCACAGTTACGCAGGAGCACATTCACATCAGGTTTGCCGGTCGAACAGATGCCGGCGTTCACGCTGCCGGCCAGGTAATCGATTTCTGGACCACCTGGCAACGTTCCCTTGAAGAGTTACACAGGGCGTTGAATGCGGTACTCCCGTCGGATATTGCCATTCGCGAACTGTCGTTGACTGCCGAGGATTTTCACTCGCGTTACAGCGCTCACAGTCGCGTCTATCGCTACAGCATCTGGAATCGTCCGGTTCGTTCACCGCTTCATCGGCGGACCCATTTGCATGTGCCGCGGCGACTGGATATTGAGCAGATGACGAGGGCCGGCCAGGTTTTGGTCGGCGAGCACGATTTCCGTACCTTTGGTGCACCGATGCAGCCAGGCGGCTCGACGGTGCGCGTTGTGACGCGTGTCGATGTGTGGCGCGACAGTGATGAGGTGTTTGTTGAAATCGAAGCGAACGCCTTCCTGCGCCGTATGGCACGCCGTATCGTTGCAGCCCTGATCGATGTAGGGCATGGGCGGCTGACTCTGGAAGAGCTGGCGGAGGCTCTGGAAGCGGCTGATCCCGCCCGCATTCAGGGGATGGCGCCTGCGCATGGCCTGTGTCTGGTCAAGGTGCACTACTGAGAATTTCGAGGAGTGAGGCATCTCCAGATGCCTCACAGAGCCGCATCTGGAGATGCCGGCTCCTCAGCTTTCTCTACTGATAAATGCTGTCGAATTGTGAGATTGACTGAATAGAGGAGCGTTTGTTGTGAGAACATACATCACCAGGCCGAGTGACATCGAGCGTGAGTGGTGGGTTGTAGATGCGGAGGGCAAAACGCTGGGCCGGCTGGCCTCAGAAGTTGCCAAGATCCTTCGGGGAAAGCATAAGCCTTACTACACCCCTAATCTGGATTGTGGCGACTTCGTGATTGTTGTCAATGCCGATAAGATTCACGTCACTGGCAACAAGCTGGACCAGAAGTTCTACCATCGGCATTCGGGCTATCCCGGCGGTCTCCGCAGCCTGACGCTGCGTGAGCAGTTGGAGAAACACCCAACCCGCGCAGTGCGGTTGGCTGTGTGGGGCATGTTACCGCACAATCGGTTGGGCCGGCGTATGATCAAGAAGCTGAAAATCTACGCAGAAGGCACCCATCCACATCATGCACAGAAGCCAAAGCAGCTGGAGATCTGAGGGAGAGGCTAGATGGAGATTCCAGTTCTACTAGAAGAGAAGGAGTTCTATTACGGCGTAGGCCGGCGAAAAACGGCGAGCGCCCAGGTTCGCCTGTACCCGACAGGGGAAGGGCAGATTATCGTCAACGGCAAGCCGATGACGGAGTATTTTACCCGGCTGCGTGACCAGGTGCATGTGTTGGAGCCTCTGCAGGTCACAGGCACCGACAACGCCTTCACTATCACGGTCGTGGTCAAGGGGGGTGGAATCCGCGGACAGGCCGGCGCTGTTCGACACGGTATAGCACGGGCACTCCTTAAGTATGATGAAAAGTTACGCCCAATACTGCGCAGAGGCGGTTTCCTGACGCGTGATCCGCGCATGAAGGAGCGCAAGAAGCCCGGGCTCAAGCGTGCCAGGAAGGCCCCGCAGTACACGAAGCGCTAGACACTCAATCCCGATGTCAGAGGATAAAGACCGGTCAAGGCCGGTCTTTATTCTTGTGAGAGGATTTTCATCCGGACACTACAAGATGCAAGGAACCGAATGGGAAAAGCTGAACGCTGAGGTTGTGACCTGTACTCGCTGTCCGCGGCTTGTTGCGTGGCGTGAGGAAGTGGCCCGTAAGAAGCGACGGGCTTTTCAGGAGTGGGACTACTGGGGTAAACCTGTGCCGGGTCTTGGAGACCGCAATGCGCGGTTGGTGATTGTCGGTCTGGCACCGGCTGCCCATGGGGCCAATCGTACTGGGCGGATGTTTACTGGCGACGGTTCAGCAGAGACGCTCATGGCCGCTCTACATCGTGCCGGCTTTGCCAACCAACCCACATCGACTCACCGGGATGATGGTTTGGAGCTGCGCGACGCCTTCGTGACGGCTGTCGCCCGGTGCGCTCCACCTGGCAATCGCCCCACCGCTCAGGAGTTAGCCAACTGCCGGCCCTTCCTGGCGCGTGAGCTTGCCCTTCTGAGATCGGCGCGCGTGGTCCTGGCTCTGGGGCGCGTCGCCTTCGATGGTTACCTGCGCCTGCTACGCGAGCAGGGCTTCGATGTCCCCCGCCTGCCGTTCCGCCATGGGGCATCTTACACGTTCGATGAGCCACTGCCGGCGTTAGTGGCTTCCTATCATCCCAGTCGCCAGAATACCCAGACTGGCCGTCTGACCGACGCCATGTTGGATGAGGTGTTCGAGGAGGTTCGCCGGCTGCTGGAGGTGTGACTGGCTAACTCTGCGCCGCCCATGCTGAGGAGGCCCCTGTGCGTCTGTCCTGCGCCCGTCGGTTACTCGCCGGCAAAGTCGTTGGCCGGCAGGCAGATGGTGAACGTGCTACCCACACCGGGCTCACTCTCAACCCTGATCTCACCGCCATGAGTTTCAACGATCGAACGTACCAGTGATAGCCCGAGGCCGGCACCGCTCTGGCCGCGCGTCCGGGTCTTGTCCACGCGATAGAACCGGTCAAAGATGTGGGGGAGATGCTCCGCTGGAATGCCCGGTCCCGTGTCTGATACCTGTATGAGCACCGTGCACGCTTCTTTGCTGTTACGTCGGCTGCTCGTCAGTTGCAGACTGCCCCTCTTCGAATTGGCACCGTTTGATGGTTGATGGTCAGCGGCCGCGTGTAAGGTGATGTGGCCGCCGGCTGGTGTGTACTTGATGGCATTGTCCAGCAGGTTGCGCACGACCATGCGGATCGGGTCGGCGTTGGTCACCACAGCCG
>CAYYSH010000017.1:0-18395 GCA_964474265.1 uncultured Anaerolineales bacterium | reverse complement strand
TCCGGCTGTGCGGTGCGAGCCATCTTCAGACCGAGATGTCCATCGCTGGCGTGGAGCGCCCGATAGCCCTGATCCTGCAGTCCAATAATCAAGGATACGGCAAGGTTCACGTCGTTCTCCATCAAGAGGATCGTGCTGGGTCTGTTTAGCATAGTGGTTCCAAACCTCACTTAAGCTCACCTAAGGTCGCCGTTCTTCCTGCAAGTATTGTAAAGGAAAAATCACGTCGCTGACTATCCCTCTGTGGGTGATTTGGCGGGTGATCTCCGGAGTGCCCCTGGTAGAGCGAAAGAGTGATAAAAAGTCATACAACGGGTGAGTAAAGGGTGAGGAACAGAGTAGGCCCGGGTCTCCCCCCAGGCTCTAACTACTGTACAACGATGTGCTCAAGGCGTGAATCACCGATGATGATGGTCACCTTGCTTCCGCGCTTGAGGATCCCCCCTGCGTTCATGATGAGCTCGTAGTAGGACACCGCGTGATGGAGGTCCCGGTCGTGGGAGTGGTCCATCCAGGGCCGGCTGATGGCCTGTCCGGTCGCTTCGTCTACCAGGGTTGGGGGCTTTTCCTCGTCGTGGACAACCACTGCCTTGTCGGGGTCGAGGATTTGATAGCGCAGGTCCAGCATGCCACCGCCGGCTGTGAGGGCCACGCGCAGGATCCGGATGCCCGTCGCCTCTTCAAACGCGGTCTGCTGCATATCCATGGCGCTTTGACCCGAACTGCCGGCAAACTCCGAAAAGATCATCCAGGCAGCCAGGACGACCAGTACCGCCAGGCCGGCCAACACTGCCAGGACCTGAAGACGGGTTTTGCGAGGCGCTTGCGCCCCGATGCGGATTGTGTTTTCCATAGCGTTTCACTTCTTTCTGTCACACAACTTTGGTTCGATCCAGGCCGGGCTCGTCTACCTTGAGCACCGGCCTGGATCGGGTCACCTCGCCAGTTAAAAGTGGCCGTACAGGCCGGCGAGGATGGGGGGCAGCCACGAACCTACGGAGGGCAGGTGTCTCCCCAGCGCGCCGAGACCATCATTACATCCTTGATCGAGATGACATTGTCCTTGTCCAGGTCGTAAGTGCCATTCCAGCCGGGATCGGTACTCTTCTCCCGCCAGTGCCCGACGACGAGAAGCACATCCTCCAGCCGAACGCCTGGCGGGTCCTGGAAGTCCGGACAGGGCGGCGGTGGCGCGACGCTGACAGACAGGTCCACGTTATCCACGCTACCGGACAGGAACTTCATGCCGGCAGGAGTCTGTTGCGCCTCCTGGAACACGCCGTTCACCATCACGCGAAACTGCACTGTATCGTTGTCGCTGAAACAACCCGGCGTCTGGCCTGCATTCTCAACGTTGATCACGTAGTCGCCGCCAGTAATCACGATCCCCTGGCCGCACTGGGTGTTCGTGGTCGGATTGCGCGCCTCGACCAGCGTACCGGCGTCCGCTACAGTTCCGTTGATGGTCACCTTGCCGTATGCCGTCCACGGCACCGTCGGCTGACCGCCACCTTGTGCGTACAGAGCCGGCACGCTGACTGCCAACAGGATGAAAATCAGGCCGACTGCGAGAGAAAGTTTCCGTTTCATGCTGTTCCTCTCAGTTCGTTACTTGTTCTGGATGGTCAGCACTGTATCCTGGCTGACCAGGAACCAATACCCGCCACCTGGCTTAAATTCAGCCAGATCATTGACGAACGCAGGTGCGCTGGTGTCGTACATCTTCCACGGGTCTGCGGCATCGGTGGCATCGAAGTAGTACACCCGTTGAACCTGGCCGGCCACGGAAGCCAGCACCTCGGCCACCGGGCGCGCCGTCAGGGACGGATAACCCACCAGGTTCCAGCCGGCACACAACGGGATGTCCGTGCGGGCCGGCTCGCTACCCGCGACGGCCAGCGTGTCCGGGCTGTTCATCTTGACCCACAGTCCCATGGTCACGTCAATCTGATTCAGGTCGTTAACCGTGGCCGGCAGGTCGGGGTCGTACAACTTCCACGGATCGGCCGCGTCGCAGCCCTGGAAGGCGTACACGCGATCGTAATCAATGCCCGACAGAAGCTGAGCCGGCGACACGCCGGCATGGCCCGCGGCATGCCCCATCGGGCTGATGCCGGCGATGGATCCCGCCGCGCCACCTGCAGCACCGGCCCCAGGTTCCAGCGGCACCGACATCAGGTTCCAATTCGACGCCAGGGGGACTGCCGTTGGCACCTCCAGGAAGGTCATCATGCCACCGGGGAAGTGAGCCGTGCCGCCTGTCACAAGATCACCGTTGGTGATGTGCAACTGGCGGTTGTACAGCGGGAACTGATCCCCTGCTGAAGCATCGCTGGGAATGGTGGCAATCATATCTGCCGTCTGACCGGACGGAATCGTCTGGGCCACGACGTCAAACGGATAGGTCATGCTGAAAGCATCCGTGGCAATGACACGTTGGTGCATGCCTAGCAGGCTCATGGTGTGGTTGGTCGAGCCGGCGTTGAGGTAACGCAGCAGCACTCGGTCCCCGGCGTTGCCCAGAATGAGATCCGTGTTCGGGTAGGCCTTGCCGTTGATCAGCCAGTACTTAGGCGCGTAGTCGAACATGTTGAAATTCGCCGGGTCAGCGTTCAAAGCCGGATCGATCTCGCTGAGCACCAGCACGGCCTCCTGATCGTAGGCACTTGCAGCGCCGGGGCCGCCGTCGTAGGCCTGGCCCGGGGTGGCTGGCCGCACAATCAGCGCACCGTACAGCCCCATGGGCACCTGTTTGGTGGCATTCGTGCCGGCCTCGTACAGGTACGTGCCCGGATTGCTGGCCGTGAAGGTGTACGTGGTCACCCCCGCCTGCGCCGCACCCACCACGTCCGGGATCACGTCCTGGCCTGGGAAGATGATGGAGACATTCTCGGCGAGCTGATTGTGCAGATTGATCGTCACGGTGTCGCCGGCTGTCACCTCCAGCGTTGGTCCCGGCAACTGAGCCGGATCACACGCGGTGCCGGTGTAGTTCGAGAAACCCCAGATAGGTACCGAGATAGGCGATGGGCTGCCTGGCATGGTCACGGTGCCGGCGCTGGCGCAGAGATCGAAGGTCACGGCGGCCTGGAGGGGTGCCAGAGCGGCGGGCTCCTCCTGGCCGGCATTGATGGCCCCGGTGATCGCCGCCGGCGGCATGGTGATTGGGGTCAAATCGTCCACACCTGGGGGCATGAGTTCTGCCGGCACGGCCGCCAGTTGCTCGTCCGCGCCCCATTGGGACTTTGCCAGGGCCGGGCCGCCAACCAACACCGATGCGATCATCAGCAGGACAAACCCTACCCCGATTATTCTTGTAACTTTTGCTAGCATCGTCTACTTCTCCTTTTCAGGAATCGTTCCTTGGACGCGGTCCGAGCGTTATGGACAGCCGCCGGGCGGGTCGATCCGCCATAGCGTCGCCAACCCACCGAAACCTTCATCGAAGTTCACGAACTCGTTAAGTGCGTGACTGTGCCAGGGGAAGTAGTACTCACCACACTGGTTGTAGGAAGTCACGCCCACCGGCAAGTCACCTTGCTCACCCAGGTAAGGACTGCCGCTGAAGAAGGTCGCGCCGTCTTTGAACACCAGGTTATACAGACCCGGTACCTGGACCGGGACCGGGTTGCCTGTAGATGTCCACCCCTCATCATCGTACCACTGGGCGAAAAGATCATAGGTCTCGCCGGAGCCAACTGTAGTGGTGAAGCTCTCGAAGGAGGTGTTTTCTCCGTTGGGGCCACGCAACAGCCGGCCATCCCGCGCGATAATGCGCAGGTTGTTACCGTGCGGGTGGAATGGGTGGTTCACCATGCCGGCGTTGGCATAGCGCACCAGGGCCGGCAGTGGGTTGGTGGTGGCATCGTATGGCTGGATCTGTACCAGCGCCCCGTAGGGCTGCGTGGACAGCCACGGCACAAAGTTGTCGGCGATGGTGTCAGGGAATGAGCGCCCGTTGATGGTCCAGTAGCGATCCCACATGGTCGTCACGTCGTAGGGGAGTCCGTGCTCAACCGCGTAGTGCAGTTCGGGATCAATATCGTGCATCAGCAGCAGGTACTCCCGATCGGGGTTAAAGGCTGTGCTGGGATCGTTATAGGCCCAATCGGGGTGACCCGCCGGCCTGACAATCAGCGCGCCGTAGAGCCCCATCTGTACCTGCTTGTGCGGGTTCGTGCCACTTTCGTACAGGTAGGTGCCGGGCTCGCTGGCAACGAAGCTGTAGGTCACAGTCCCAGGCGTGCAGGACGGGCTACCCGTGCAGGCGGCTGCCTCAGCCGTGAACAGCCCCGGAGAGCCACCTGTCGATGTCACACCTGTCTGCCCTGGAAAGATGATCGAGACCGGCTCAGGCAGATTGTTGGTCAGATTGATCATGACGGTCTCGCCTTGGTTGACACACAGCACCGGGCCTGGCATCTGGAACGATCCACCGCTGGTGGTGTACCCCCACATGTAGATGCTGTTACCATCCGGGGTTGAGATGTAGCCATCGGCGGTTTCAAGGTTGAAGGTGGGTCCGTTAGTACAGACCATAGTCGTTCCTACAGCGGCCGGGGCCATCTGCGGGCGACCGATGACGGATTCAGGCAGGGCCAACGCCACCAACGCGCTGACCAGCAGCAAGAGGAGGCCCAGCCCGATCCTTTTCCTTGCTCTAATATGCATTGTCCACTTCTCCTTTCGGTCACGCTGTGAAAGCGCCTGCGCGCCTATAGCCACACCTGATTGGGCTCTGTCTGATCTGGGAGATCATCTTTGTAAACCCGAACTTCCGTCACCATGCCGCCCAATCCCGTGGCCGGGTCCACCTGGCCGCCGTTGTTCAATGCGTTGTAGTTTCGATTCTTGAGCCAGTATACGTTGTGATCTCCACGGCTGTCAGTTTGATTCCGACTTGCATCATAGGCCGGCGCTGTAAACAGAACATCCCGCGCCTCGCCCGGTCCGATATAAACCGTGTTCGTCTCATAGGTAAGATCGACCGGGTTGGGTCCGAACGGTGGATTCGGAGGATTCCGCAGCAGGGTTGCGTCGTGGCCCACCACCTTCATGCGGATACCGGGCAGTTGCATGGCATGCTGCTCGTAACCCAGGTTGGTAAAGCGCAGCAGAATCCGCTCCCCGGGATTTGCCTGGATCAGCGATGAGATGGGCTGGCCAACCTCGCCTGTTTCTGGAATAATCAGGGAGGGGTCATGGCTGGCCTTCACTGTGTCGGGATAAGCGCGGCCGTTGATCACCCAGTAGTTCGCTTTGTAGTTGGTCCACAGGAACTCCTGCACCGCGATCAGATTGTCATGCGGTCGGGTGTCGATTTCGTTCAACATCAGGGTATACTCACGGTCGTAGCCCGTGGAACCATCGCCGTCGTTGTAAGCGAATTTGCCGCTGGGATATAACGACGTATCGCCGTTCTGCAGCGGTCGCACGTAGACGATGCCATTCATGCCCATCTGCACGTGCTCAACGTCCTCGAAGTGGCAGTGGTACATGTAGGTGCCGGCATCGTGGGGCCGGAAGAAGTACGGGAAATCCCGGCCGGGTGGCACCGAGACGGACACCTCGGGCACCCCATCGAACAGGGAGATCGGGTTGCGGAAGCCATGCCAGTGAAGCGTATGGGCATCGTCCAGGTCCGGACGATGGACCAGGCCAAGATTAGTCACAGTCAGGTAGAGCCCAGAGATGTTATCCAACGGATCTCGGACGAACTCGTCCACATCCAGGATTGGGGCTGACGTCTGGACCCTGCCTTTGTATCGCTGCGTCAGGTCGGCAACAGAGATGTCCTGTACCGGCGTTGCAGGAGAGACAGCCGGGTTGATCTGGTTTACCTCCGCCGCGTGCACCTCCCGGAAGCCAAAGATGTACAGCGGGTCGGCGCGGCCCGGCAGCTTGATGAAGCCATCTGTGGCCACCAAGCGCCTGTGGATGACCACCGGGCCGGCTGTTGGAGCTGCTGACACCGGTGCCATCGAGGCCGGCCGGGCCGGCAAACTGGCTGACGTTGCCTGAACCTTGCCGGACCGTCGCAAGATACCGGGCAACAGGAAGGTGCCGCCGGCCAATACCGTCAATGCGCCTCCGCCGCCGAACCTCAGGAACTCGCGTCGGCTTAACCTGCGAGGATTTCGTTTTTTACTCATGTCTTATTCCTCCTAGTATCATGCCCTTCCTTCGGGGCCCTCCCCTCCCCCTGCCTGGCGTTGATGGCACAGACAGGGGGAGAGGAGAGAATCGGAACCCTGGGTCAGGGTAGGACGGTGTTGTCAATGGTCAGCACTGTATCCTGCGAGACCAGAATCCAGTAGCCCTTGCCCGGTTCCATCGTCCACAGATCGCTGACGAAGGCCGGCACGTTCGGGTCGTACATCTTCCAGTGATCCGCCGGATCGCTGGCGTCGTAGTTGAAGACCCGTACCAGCGCCGGCGCAATGGGAGCCAGCACCTGGTCGATGGGCTGCGCAGCCGATGCCGGATAGCCCACCAGATTCCAGCCGGCACACAACGGAATCGTGGTTGTGGTCGGCTCGACTCCCGTCATCACCAGCGTGTCCGATTGCGTCATTACCACCCACATCCCAATGGCCTCGTTGACCGCGTCAAGGTCGTTCACCGTGCTGGGCACGTTCGGGTCGTACAGCTTCCACGGATCAGCCGCGTCGCAGCCGAAGAATGCGTAGACACGCTCGTACTTACCATCGATGGACGCCAATACCTCAGCCGGCGTCGTGCCATCACCACGATGACTGAACGTGGCCGGGCCACTCCCTGGTGCTCCATTCAGCGCCAACGGGAACGAGATGAGGTTCAAACCCTCGAACAGCTTCATCTCTTTCTTGGTTGACTCGTCAGCGCCGATGTCGTAGGGGCTGTTCTTCTTGGGCTGTGGCCGGGAATTGTCGTCGATGTCGATGGGCAACAGCTCGCCCTTGGCCCCAAAGGGTAGCCTGGGGAAGTTCGGGATGATGGTGGGATCCGTGCCCGCGTCCCGGGCCGGGTTGGCGGCGTGCTTGGGTCCAAAGAGGTGATAGTTGCCCAGGCTAACCGGCACGATGTTCTGCGGGTTGGTCGTATCCCACACGTCCACGGTGATGATCACGACTGTGACGAAGGTCGGCTCCATGCGGAAAGCCACACCGCTAAGCTGGGTGTCGATGGGATCAACGAACAACTGGGTCAGGTCACCGCATGCCTTGTTGGTCGGATCAGGCAAGAAGTCCTCCTGCGCCGTATCACTCGGGTCCGTGAGGAGCGAGTAGGTCGGATGCAGGACATCCCCAGCACCGCCGGCGAACACCTCCAGATCGAAGAAGCTGTCGAACACCAGCTCGGACGTCGTCGGATTCCACGTGTAGGCCTTGTTTTCACAGAAGATGTTGTTGAACAGGACCGGATCGGGATAGCCGGGCGCCGAAGAACCGCCGGGCAGGCCGTCCAGATACGTGGTAAACGCGGTGCTGTACAGCTCGACGGACAGGCCGGCAGCGTGGGCGAGCCCGTCGCTGTCCTCGGCTGTGGCTGTGGAGGCGTTCCTGGCCACCGTGTTGTTGACGATGGTCACATCCGAGGCGTCGTCCAGGGCGATACCACCACCCAGATCGGTGGACACGTTGTTGGCCACGATGTTGTTGATGATGGTGATGGGATAGTCCCGAGGCTGCAACAGCCGGATGCCGCCACCGTCGTCGTTCGCCAGGTTGAAGGTGATCAGGTTGTTGTAGATCTCCACCGCGCCGGAGCCATTGGTCAGTGGTGGTGGCGGTTCGTTCGGATTCTCCGGGTTGGCTATGGGCTGCTCGCCAGCGATCATGACCCCACCGCCCTCGTCGAATGCGCCGTTGAAGTAGATGCGGTTGTGGTGGATCTTGCCGCCGTCGCTCAGCCCGAAGTGGGAGATGCCGCCGCCGTACTCACCCGAGTAGTTGCCACAAATCTCGTTGTGGTCGATCTCGTAGTTGTCGGCACCGTTGAAGATGGCGACGCCGCCGGCCAGGGAGAATCCACCGTTGTTCAGGATGCGGTTGTGGTGGATGCGGATGTTATCGTTGAAATTGTCGCCCTGATAGGGCTTGCCCAGCACCACGCCACCGCCGAAGTTGCCGCCGTTGCTCTGGATCACGTTGTTGCTGATCTCCAGGTACGGGCTGTTGGTTTCGACGTGGATACCACCGCCCACATCCTGCTCGTCCCTGGCGGCCGTGATGCGGAAGCCGTCGATCTGCGGGTTGAAAGTCGCATTGAACTCATCCGGCGTGCCGATGGCCGTGGTGCCATCCACGTTGATGCCGATGGCGGTCAGGATGAAGCGCTGGTCCAGGACAGATCCGCCGGTACCGAGGGTGGGATCGCCGGGACCGTAGCCCTGCAGCTTCACGCTCTTGTTCAGGTTCAGGCCACCACCTTCGGCGCCGGCCCTCGGCCCCAGGAAGTAGGAGCCGGGCTTGACCACGATCAGCGTTGGCCCGCTGGCCGCATCGATGGCGTCCTGGATGGGGGTGTCCGTGGCCGGGTTGACCGGCGGATCCACCTCGACGATGGTGGGGTTGTACGTCGTTCCGTCGATCACGTGGAAGGTGAGGCCCGTCGGGCTGACATGCCCGTTCTTGGCCGTGACCAGCAACTGGCCGGGGCCGGCAATGTTATGATCGGCGACCCACTGTGCCGATGGAATCTCGGCTGTGATCGACGTGTCTGACCAGCTCTTTACGTTCACCTTGACACCATCAATGGTGACTTTCCCTTTCTTGGTTCCGAAACCCTGGCCGGTGATGGTGAAGCGTCCGAAATTCTTGCCGTAGGGCGGAACCACGTAGGGTTTCGACACGGCGAAGATCTGAGGTGTATCGGCGGGGACCACGCATAGCGCCGGCTGGTTGAGCTGCGAGCCGGGGAGGTCGGGCCGATGGAAGGCCGTGATCGGGAACGTGGCCACGTCGGCGTAGGTGGTCTTGCCCGGCCAGACGTCGAACACGAAGGTCAGCGTCTGGTAGTTCGGGTTCCAGTCCGGGTTGGGGTTGTCCGGATCACCCGGATCGTTGACCACCACTCGATACATAGCCGGGCAGACACCGGACGGAATTGGACAGTCGGCCATGTAGCTGGAAGGCAGCAGGACTTCAAAGATACCGTTCTCGTCCGAGCGCACGGTAGTGATCAGCCGGCCTGTGAAGTCCCGGATACCCACCGGCGTGAACGGGATACCCCGTTTTTCGCCGTAGTAAATGAAGTTAGGGTTGGTCTCGACATTCAGGTCGTCCAGCGCGAAGCCGAAGATGCGCCCTGGAATGGGCACTGACTGGTCAGAAGACCAACTACTCGTCCCCATACCTGGGATGGTAGGGTCATAGGGTTCGTCAGTCGTGAACAGGAAGAAGTCAGCCGCCGCGTTCTGCCCCTCCTGCAGGCGCACCAACCGCTTGTCACACAACGGCATCTGCTGGCCCGCAAAGGGGAAGCCGGGGTAGTCAGGCGTGATGTCGGGAACGGTGTGCAAATCACCGACACAAGCCGGCGGCGGAACCTGCGGCACCAGATTACTCCCTTCGGCTGTGTTGTTGTCCTCTTCTTTGACAACCTGGTAGCCGACTGGAGGCACCACCTCAACGACGTAGTCTCCTGGAGGTAGCCCTTGGACTTCCACGGCCCCCTGCTCTCCGAAAGAGGGCGCCCAGTAACTCTCAAACGCATAGCCACCGTCGAAGGCACCATCCTTGACCTCGTTGGAGATGTTGGGGACCTCAATACAATTAGGCCCCAGACCCAGAGGGTCAGGGAGCGGGTTGCCACTGGAGTCGAGGACATCACAACCCGTTGGATGTTGGAAATGGTCTGTCTGAACTTCATTGAGCAAAACATCGTCTGCTGTATTCGGTTCGCCGTCTGGGCCGAGGCCCCACAGTCGCACAGTAACGTCCGGGATCCCCGGCTCGTAGTCTTCTGCGGCCGCAAGGCGGGCATTGAACTCGTTGCGTGTGGTAGCGTATTGGACAATGCCAGTAATGCCGCCATTCTCACCAGGCCCGTAATCGCGCTTCCCGAAGTCAACGATGCGGCGCTTGGCTGCCCAGGTGAGTTCGGCCGCGAGCAAGCCACCACCGAGATCACTCACCAGTGGCGTGACGATACTTGGATCTAACTCATCGTGGAGCGCGATACCGGTGCGGGCGAAGCGCCCGAAGCCCACCTCCATCACAGCAAACTTCTCCAGCTCGAAGACCTCCGGAAATTCGTAGAAGCCGGTCGACTCAGTGAAGGTGGTGTACTGGATGCTGCCGTCCCGGAAGCGAGTGTCCAGGTCGATGTTCCCGATGCCGACTTCGCAGGTAGCCGGGTCAGGTGGATAATTGGTATCGGAACAATCCCGGATCCCGTTGTCGGCTAGCAGGTTAGGTGCAGGGTCGGTAAGACCATCGATCCGGTTCCCATTGCTGTCCAGGCCGTCATCCTGGAACACGTAGCCCGAGAGCCAGCCGAACCAGCGCGGGATGCCGAAACCACCGATGTCATTGCCGGTGAGCGGGTCGATGTTCATGTTTACGGTATAGTTGTCACAATCGTGGTTCACAATGCTGCCGTTGACCGGATCGTCCGCCAGACACGCCGGCTCTGGGATGGTCACCGTGCGGAAGGAGATGATGTAGTCCAGCGGCTCATCCCAGATGGCCATCTGGTACACGCCATCGGGGACGTTGTTGATGACAAAAGAGCCATCGGGGTTGCCCCGCGCCAGGTAGACCTGCTCATCGTTGCCGCCGATGTTGGTCAGGGCGATGTAGGGCCGGTCTACCGGGTCACCGAGCACCAACGGGTTCAGCGGAGGGGTCCATTCGACCAGCGTCTTAACCGTGCCCGAGATCGTACCTCCCGGCACGGCGGGCGGGATGCTCCCCGGATCGCCCCAGTTCATCTCCTTGACGAAGCCAATCCAGACCATGGCGGTCTGGAAGCCCTCTCGGGGGGAGTAGCCCGTGTTGCCCTCTTCGATCCAGGCATCAATAATGTGCGTGCCCTCGATGGTGGTGGTCTGAATCCAGCCAGAGCCGTCGGGCGGAACGGCCAGGACCTCGTACTTGCCACGCGGCAGGTTGTCGATCACGACATCGCCGTTGGCATCGGTGATACACTGACCACCGGTGCCGGGAATGGGGTCGCCCAGGGGTGTGCTGGTTCCAACCCCGTCGTATTGGGTACAAATGGGGTTGCCATACCAGTCCACGGTCACCTCGCCGGCGGTGTCTTCGATGATGATGGGGATACCCTCGATGCCAGACTCCATCGGGATGTCGTCTTCGCCGTTCACCGGGCGATTGTCGTGGAAGACGTGGACCCGAATTTTCGAGAGGGGCAACGGGCCGTTAATCAGGTCCACGTTCAGGGTTTGGCCGGCGTCGTCCGGCAACCTGACGTGGACACCGCCCAGTTTGTGGCCGTCCGCCCGGATCGAGACCAGATACCGGCCATCTGGAAGGTCTAACGTGACCGAATTCCCTGCTGCCACCGTGCCGGAGGTCACCACCGGGCTGTAGCTCGCCATCGGCTTCAGGGAGGGGTGCTTGTTGGGGTCAGGATCGAAGGGATCGCCGGTGTTATCCTCGTTCACCAGGTAGGTAAAGCCGTCAATCGTCCCAGGTGTCGAGTAGGTTTCCGCGATGCCGTCTCCGTCGGCGTCTGCGGTCGCACCAATCGAGCCAACGGTGATGGTGACGCTGGAAGTCGGCTGGGCCAGCGCCGGCGGCACCGTGCCCGGCGCAGCCAGCCCGAATGCCAGCACCAACATGATCAAGGCCAGGCAGGCGCGACCGAGCCATTTCGGAGGCCGGCGCAACTCGCCAATCTTCGCACGTGTTCGCAAATTCATAAGTCCCTCCTGTCATTTCAGGTGTTGAAGGGTTGACATGATGGTTACCAGAATTTTCACAGTCACAACGATGATTACCGCTCCTTTCCGCAATAAATACGCCAGGGCGGAGCATCAGTCCGCCGCCACCTGATCGCACGGAAATCCACGATACCCATGCCAGGCTCGCCAGCTACTGGCAACCTTGTCATGGATCAGTCTCTTCCATAAAGTTTGCAATCCGAATCGCGTTCAGTAAGTCTTTCATGCTGATATGTTCTACTTCAAACCGCCTGATGACCTCCATTGAGCCACCGGTAGCAGCGATCCGAATCAGGCATCCGCCAAATCGCTGCAACAGGGACATCGGGCTTTCGGTCACATCGTCCGGCCCGAAGATTTCCAGCAGGACATCCGGTTGGCAGGTCTGCAACTGCACGTATGCCGATTCTAAGTCGCGGCAGACTCCGATGATTTCCAGATCAGGTTGTTGTGCGATTGCGGCCTCGAGGCCCTTATCGAAAAGTGGGTACTGAGAGACGATGAGTATGCGCTTCTGGGCCACAGGTCGTTGCCTCACTACAGTCCATAGGCCATTTCCTGAGCCACGTCAGGATTGGTCAGCTTGCTGGACGGACCGGGGCAGTCGGTTATCCAGTTTTTCATGTCCCATGATATGGGAAATGAGGGGCCGTTGTCTATCCCTCAGTGAGCGATCTGGGCGGATGATTCGCTGCAAGCGAAAGGATGAGAAAAGAGTGAGAGGAAAGTCACCCTGACCGGGTGAGGAAGGATGAGAAGGGGGTGAGGTACTCAGTTGTTCGGCTTGATGCGGCGAGCGAAGGCAATTGCCTCGTGCCGGCTGCTCAGATTCAGCTTGGCGAGGATGTTTCGCACGTGAGTTTTGACGGTGTTTTCAGAAAGCACCAGCTCTTCGGCAATCTGGCGGTTGCTAGCGCCCTGGGCCAACAGGCGAAACACGTCCATCTCGCGCGGCGTCAGGGGTAGCCCAGCCGGCGAGGGAGAAGTGCCACGCAGGGCCTGCAGGAGGCGCAAGGTGATGGCCGGCGACAGCATAGCCTCGCCGGCATGCACTTGCCTGATCGCCTCCAGCAGTTCGTCGGCTTCAGCGTACTTGAGGACATATCCCCGAGCGCCGGCGCGAATCGCAGCAAAGAGATCGTCATCTTCAGCAGATGCGGTCAGCATCAGGACTCGAACATCAGGCGTGCTCACCAGAAGTTGGCGAGCAGCTTCAACTCCGCTCATATCCGGCATCCTGACGTCCATCAAGACCACATCCGGCTTGAGTTCCTGGGTCAGCCGGATACCTTCCTCACCACTCTGTGCTTCGCCAACCACTTCGAACTCGGCTTCGATTTCTAGCAGATTGACCAGTCCCTGTCGGAAAATAGTATGATCATCAACAATCAACACTCGAATCGGCGCCATTTTCTCACTTATCTCAAACTGAATCGCTGGGTTGTGAAGAGCCATTGGTCTGCAACTTTGTGTTTTACCCCACGGGATGGAAACCGGAACGTAGCGCAGGGGCAAGTGCCTGTCCATGGCGTCAACTCACTCGTGTGCTGATGAGTCAATGGACTGGCCAACAGTGCGCCCGTGTCCACGGTACTACATAATAATACGGGAAACGGAGGACGTTTGTCTATCCCCCAACGAATGATACGTGCGGGTGATTTCCGACAACCAGATAGTGAGGATGACAGGGCCGTGATCTCACCCGAGGTTGTGGACAAAGGGTGAGAAACGAACACCAGGTCAACGAGGTCAAGGAATGAGGTTTAGCCGGCGCGCGAAGTCTGCCACCTCATGCCGGCTACGGATGCCCAGTTTCTCCATGATATGACGCACATGCGTCTTGACGGTGTTCTCTGAGATCACCAGGGCCTCAGCAATCTCGCGGTTGCTACTGCCCTGGGCCAACAACCAGAACACATCGAACTCCCTGGGTGTGAGGGGCAGCTCAGCCGCCGGCAGGGAGCCATCTCGGAGCGTCTGGAGGAGGCGCAGTGTGATGGACGGGGAGAGCATGGCCTCGCCGGCGTGTACGCGACGGATGGCCTCCAGGAGCTCGTCGGCATCAGCATTCTTGAGGATGTAGCCCCGGGCGCCGGCACGGATGGCTGCGAAGAGATCTTCGTCGTCTTCGGAGACGGTTAACATTAAGACCCGCGCCCCCGGGATACTCGCAAGCAGCCGCTGAGTCGTTTCAACGCCCCCCATCCTGGGCATATTGACGTCCATCAACACCACGTCTGGACGCAACTGTTGGGCCAGTTCAAGGGCACTCTCACCGTCCGACGCCTGACCGACTATTTCAATTTCGGGCTCAATTTCCAAGAGGCTCACAAGACCCTGCCGAAACATGGCATGGTCATCAACAATCAACACGCGAACAGGTGCCATTTGACCCCCGGGCTAATTCAGATTGAGAATACAGGCAATGGCGCAAAAGTCACCCTGTCCGGCCTTGCATGTGTTGCGAAGTGCGGCCCGTGTCAAGCATGTCATTCTGAGCCGCAGGCGAAGAATCCCCGTGGCTATGCATGAAAAAGAGCCCAAGAAACCAGGTTTTTCCGCCTGAAAAGGGGGCGGATGTGGTACGCGGGCATGATTGGTTGGGCAAATCTCGCTTGTGTGAAGGGAAAAAACCTGGTTTCTAACACTCGCCAAACTCCAATGACACAGCAATTTGACTCACAGGGTTAGTTTTGCGCTACTGCGAATACAGTCATTCACCGAGCGCTAATGAGTATATAAGCAAACGGGCAAATGGTCAAAAGGCGTTGAGGGTAGTCTGCCGGGCCGGCTCAAAGCCTGGCCCACGTGTCACATGCTAGCGAGGCAGAGAATCGGGAGCGACCGAGCACACAAGGCCATTGCCAGTCCTCGGCTGCATCGCGTTCTCGCGGGAGGGCACCAGGATTTGCAGCTTCGTCCCCTTGCCAGGCGCACTGCACACGCACATCTGCCCACCCATAGATTCAACTCGCTCCCGAATAATACGCAGCCCGAAGTGTCCTTCAGCTTCAGGAGGCAGTTCACCGCTGGCGAACTCCGCCGGGAGCCCCACGCCGTCATCTTCGATCTCCAGGATGTTGCCATCGGGGCAGGGCGCCAGACGCACCCGGACCCGACGAGCCTGCGCGTGCCGATGTACGTTCGTCAATGCCTCCTGGGTGATACGGAAAAGCTGCACTTCCGACCTTGGGCAAAGGTTGGGGTCCCCCTCCACGGACAGTGACACGTCAATGCCGGTCCGACTGACAAATGTGGCAACATACTCGCTGAGGCGCTCATTCAAGTTCTGGTCTCCCTCGAGCGGCCAGCGGAGGTCCCGGATCGTTTGACGGACTTCGTCATACAGGCCCTGGACGCCATCCCGCAAACCCCATAGTGCCTGACGGGCCGCCTCCCAGTGCCCCCGCGCCAGCAAACGATCAACCTGCTGAATTCTGAAATTGAGGGAGCCCAGCCCCTGAGCGAGGCCATCGTGCACCTCTCTGGCGACCCGGCTGCGCTCTTCCAGAATCGCCTGGCTTTCCAGCTCGGCGTAGAGTTGGCTGTTTCGAACGACCAGGCCGATCATGCCGGCCACCACGTTGAGCAAGCCCGGCTCAGGCATGACAAGGGGCTGCTGGCCGGCCAGCACCAATGCGCCGGTTGCCTCACCCTCGGCTACCAGAGGGAGTGCAACGGCGTCTCCAGCGCCGCCCACATCCAGGGTTGTGAGCGGACATCCTTCGAGGTACGCCTGACGTGCAAGGGTGATTAAGGCGGGGTCGATCTCGCTATCAGGCCAGGATGCAACGCGGATCAGGGCTGTATCGCCGTTTGTCCCCGAAGCCAGGAAAGCCACACCAATCTCGGCCCGGCTTGCTGTAACGATGTCTGCCAGGCTATGCTCCAGAGTGGTCGTGAGGCCGGCGCCCTTGCGCACGACCTCCTCAACATGCTGCAGCATCTCGAGTTGTCTGCTGCGCAGGCGCGTGTGATCCAGCGCCACCGCCAACCCGGAGGTCATAGACTCCAACATCTGATGCTCAACCGGCGTAAGTTCTACACCTTCAGGCAAAAATACGTTGAGCACGGCATGCAGCGGGCGCTCGGTAGACAGAGGTAGACAGATCACGGAGGCGACTGCCGGCTCAAGTTCCGCCGGCAGAGCAGACAGCAGCGGACAACGCTCCTGTGAGGCAGAGCTCAGGGTTGTACACCCGTTGCACCGAAGGCCGGCGCCCGCGGTCATCAAACGAGCTTCCAGCGCCGTCCGCTGTTGTTCCGTCAGGCCGTGCGCACCAGCCAATGTCCAGGGCACGTCAGGATGCTCCTGCAGGAGTACAACTGTCCCCACAGGCTCAACCACCTGCTCAGGCATGCGCAGAGCGACATCCACCAACGCCTGAATGTTGCGTGCGGCAATCACCTCGCGACTCAGGTCATACAAGGAACGCAGATGAGTCTCAGCCTGATCCCGTTCCCGTACCCGCCGGGCCAGCAACGTCAGGAAGAAGTAGCCCATCCCAGACCAGATGGCACCGTAAATCAGGGTCTCCGCGACCATGTAGCGGAACATGGGGAGTGAGTGCAGCCAGGAGTGTTCCAGCACCTCTTGCACCAATACGAGGCACACGGCAACCAGTGGCAACGCGCGTCGTAGTTTTACGAGGCGTTGATATAGCGGACTGGGCAGGTGCCGATAGCAATTCACCGTTCCCCCTGTTGGAAGACATGGGTTTATCTAATTTCACAAGTGTGTTGTTTATTTTACCGGCCCAGGAGAGGTTTGTCTATCAGTAATTGTCGTAATTTTGGTGTCATGATGTCGTAATTCGCATGGCATTTCGTCGTAGTTAAAGCAAAATGCCCCACAGCAACTGCTGCAGGGCCAAAATTGCGGTGAGGGTGAGCGTGGGGTGCTCTCACACGGCCGGGTTATCACTCTTCCATGGAAATGATCCCTACCCGGAGAGCATAACGTATCAAGTCCGTTTGGGTCTGTAAACCAAGCTTGCGCATGATGTTGGTGCGATGGGTCGCGACCGTTCGGGGGCTAATCGAGAGGCGCTCGGCGATTTCTGTGTTGTTTAACCCTTCCGCTGCCAGGTGAAGCACCTCCCGCTCACGGCCCGTTAACACTGTGTGGAGATCGGGGATGTCTTTGGCTTTCTCGACATAGGCCTCGATAGCCCGCTCAGAAAGGGGCGGGCTCAGGTAACGTTGGCCGGCAATGACATTGCGCACAGCCTGCACCAGGTCAGCCGTGCTGGAGTCTTTCAACACGTAGCCGGACGCACCATTGCGCAGCGCCCGAAGCACGTAAACCTCGTCGGCATACATCGAGAGCACAATGATCCGGGTCTCCGGGAGGCGCTGGCTGACCTGCCAGGCCACTTCCAGGCCATTCAGGCCAGGCATTACGATGTCAATGATCAATACATCCGGCTTCAATTGTTCGACTAATTCGAGAGCCTCACGCCCATCCGCTGCCTCCCCAATGACACGAAAACCAGGCTCAGTTTCTAACAACCCCCGCAGCCCCTCGCGAACGATCGGGTGATCGTCGGCCAGCACGATGGTTGTTTCCGGCATCTGAATCCCCCTTGTTAATAGCATCACCCACGGGCAGTTCAGCCTTCAAGCGCGTTCCACGTCCAGGTGCTGAGTCCAGTGTCAGTTGGCCTCCCAACAGGATCGCACGTTCGTGCATCCCGACCAAACCGAAGGTGCTGCCAGCACCCAATGCACTCATCGGGTCGAAGCCAGCACCCTCATCTTCAACCTCGACATACAACTTCTCTTCGTCGGCCGTAACGCGCACCGCTACTTCGTTCACGCCGGCATAGCGAGCCACGTTGGTCAGTGCTTCTTGCACGATGCGATAGGCGGCTGTTTCGACCTCGGCAGAGAAACGCCGTTCCAGGCCGCTGTGCTCAAAGCTCACGACCACACCAGTTTGAGCTGTATAGTGCCCGAAATGCCACAGCAGGGCCGGCAACAGGCCCGAGTCGTCTAGCATCGTGGGCCGCAGATCGAGGGACAGCTCACGCACCCGCGCCATCAACTCATTGACCAGCTCCTGCGCTTTGCCCAGCCGTTCCCTGGCCATATCAGCCGGCAGGCGCCGGATGGTTTCCAGAGCAAGCTTGAGCCCGGTCAAGACCTGGCTGATTTCATCGTGGAGTTCCCGGGCAATATGCCGGCGCTCAATCTCCTGCAACTCCACCAACTGTCGGGAAAGGGTCTCGAGCCGCTGCCGGCCGGCGCGCACTTCTTCGAATAACAAGGCATTCTGAATGGCAACCGCTGCCTGAGAAGCCAGTGCGCGACAAAGACCGATCTCCGCATCAGTAAAGGTCCGCTCCGCTCCGTTAACCAGTTTAGCCAGGCCGATCACCCGGTCGCCGGCAGCCAGAGGTAACATAAGCAGGCTGACAGCACCCTGCTCACGCAGGAGCGCCACCTCCGCTGGATCAGCGTCGGGATTGGTGGCCAGGATGACCCTGGGCTGGCGCTCCTCCAACAC
>CAYYSH010000016.1:0-18477 GCA_964474265.1 uncultured Anaerolineales bacterium | reverse complement strand
ACATTCTACCCCTCATGGCAGGGGGATTCAACTGCTATCTCGAATTATGAAAGGGCCTCCTTACTTTCTCAGCACAAATCGAGTATACTTAAAGCATGTTAGATTGGCGAACCGGGGAAGAAGAATGGGAAGCAACCGAGGAGCCGCAAGGCCAGTGGGCCAGCCAGTCACGTACCCGGCCTCCGATTCCACGCTGGTTGTGGCTCCTGTTTGGCATTTTGGTGCTTGGCATCACGGGCGCCGGCATCGCACTCCGATGGAAAGCGCGTCAGCAAACAGCACGACTGGTCCAGGACATCCAGGCCACCGTGGACACCGAAAGCTGGGCGCGCGAAACCCACAACCTGCGGCTGTATCGGTCGCTGCTCGACCCGGCGGCCCACCCCGGATGGCGCGAACGCCAGGAACAGGAATTTCTTGTAGACAACACCCGGACGCCGGCCCGGATGACCGTGGTGGATGCCATGGTGTTCGGGGGGGACCTGGCGGTAGTAGAACTGAAGGTGGAGCCGGCATCTGGGCCGGCCTATCGCGTAACTCGGGCTTACCGGCGCTCCGGCGGCATGTGGCTGGAAACGTCCATCCCGGGCAGTCAGGTCTGGCTGGATCAGGACACGCGGGAAACGCAGCATCTGCGGTTCATCTTCCATCGGCGTGACGCTGCCAGGATCGCGGCAATCATCCCCGACATCCAGGCACTTTACGTGCAACTGCTAGGCGATCTTGTGCTCTCGCCACCGCAAGGCAAGCGAACCCTGTACGTCATCCTCTCAGTGCGCCCAATCGAAAGCGAGCTGGTCAATGATCCCACCTACTACGATCTTTCCGACCTGGGTCCGGATGCAGCGCCGGAAGCCGTCAAGCGCCGGCTGGGTGCTTTGTTGATCCAACAAATCATGAACCTGTTCCGCACCGAGCGCGGCGACCTGCCGGCCCTGGTCCAATCCGTCGGCGAGTGGGAGTATGCCGACTGGCTCGGCATGCCATTGCCAGACCCTCGAGTCTCACCCAGGCAGGACCTTCTGGTCAGTGTGCCGTTTCTGTCTTTGCTGGACGAGTCATGGAAGTCACTGGAACAGCCCGAAATGCAGGCCATCGTCGGGCAGGCGCTGGTAGACTACACTGTCCAGGCATACGGTCGCGACAGTCTATCGAGCATTGTGCGTGGCGCCCAGCTCTATGGCGCTCATTACCCCTTCGTGACCCAGGTCTTGCAAATCCCTCAGGTGTTGGGGGTACCGTTCATGGAGTTCAATGCCGGCTGGCGTGACTACGCACTCCACACCTTCACACACCTTGAAGGGCAACGCCTTGGCCTGCTGACGACCGAGAAATCTGAACTGCTACGGGTGCTTACAGAGGAAGAACGCGCCGTCGAAGAGGGAAACCTCGAGCGATATGACCGTTTACTCTCTCCACACACCACGGCCGAATGGAGAGAGCAAGCACATCGGCGGTTCCACCTGTATCAGCAGTTCCAGCAACAGACGAACGCCCCGTACCGACTTCGGCTCGAAGATGCGATCATCGACGGTGATGACGCGCTGTTGCGGCTACAGGTGCACTTCCCGGACCCCGGTTCCACCGCGTATCAGGAGATTCGGACCTACCACCGCTTCGACGATGGCTGGAAATGGGCATCAACCCTGGCTTCATTCTGGGGGCTCACAGAAGAGGCGGAGACACCCCATCTTCGCCTGCACTTCAATCGACAAGATGCTGAGACCATCCGGGAGGAATTGCCGGCCACAGAGTCGTTCTTCCAGCAAGTATCCCGCGATTTGCTGACGGAGCCAGAGGCAGAGACGCGGTCGAAGATCGAAATAAACGTGGTACCCAATTATCAGGTGCTGAACTGGCTCAGTGGTCAGCAGGGAATCGGTCTGGTTGCCCGACCATGGGGCACGTTCGTCACCGTCGAATTGCTGCCGCCCTCTCGCGTGAGCTTCCGGGGACTGGACCTGCGAGATGGGAATCCAGTCGCTGCGCGTCGGGGCTCTCTAGACCTCACGCCGAAACCTGCACCCCAACTACAGATCCTCTCGCCCACTCTGGGCGCTATCGCAACCGATATCTCGCCGGCCAGTTTCTACCGCATGGCCGCCGGCCTGACCCTGTCCCGCTACCTGATCACCAGCCAAGCCGGCCTGCCAGAGACCCCCTTCTCAGCCGCTGTGTACGACGCTATCGCGCGCTGGGAAACCGAGCAGTGGGCGACCGAGCTTCCATGGACTGCACCACGCCGGCAGGCGATTAACACGCTGTTGCAGACCGGCGCGGGGCCCTCACTGCGCAGCCGGCCCACCTGGACCGAGCAACATGTGGACCCGGCAACGGGCTACCTCTACGACACAGTCATCGCCTACGTGGCCAGCGCGTACGGGCGCACCTCGCTCGGCAAACTTGTCGCCGGCGCCTCGCGACATGCCGGCTGGGACACCTTGATTCCCGATGTACTTGGCGTCAGGTTTGGGGATTTCGAGGCCGGCTGGCGGGCATCCCTGCAACCCTGATTCTCCTACCCGGAGTACAACCTGTCTGACTGGAACTTATTTTGTCGCGCGCCAGCCCTGGCCTTGGAGCTTTGTAACCTGAGCCCTCCCACCTGCATCAGACAACCAGAGAAGTATGGACCCAGAAAAAACGGCAAGGAAGGAGTACCTTATGGGCAAGACAGCCACTGTTACCTGGAAAGGTGACATGCACTTCACGGGCACTACCGATACCGGCTTCGGCCTGACACTGGACGCCGATCCCTCCGTGGGCGGGCAAGACATGGGGTTCCGGCCCCTGGAACTCATGCTGGTGAGCCTGGCCGGCTGCACAGCCATGGACGTCATCTCGATTCTGAGAAAGAAACGGCAGGACGTCACAGGTTTCGAAGTACGCGTTGAGGCCGATCAGGCCAACGACCACCCGAGGGTGTACACTGACATTCGAGTCGTGTACATGGTTCGCGGACGCAACATCGATCCTGCGGCCGTGGAACGATCAATCGAGCTATCAGAGACGAAGTATTGTCCTGCCAGCGCGATGCTACGCAAGACGGCCAGGATTACTTCGAGATATGAAATCATAGACGAAGCGTAGTGGGTTAGCAACAGAACCGAAGTTGACACATTCTCGAAAGTATGATATGCTATTCGCGTACTTTGACATGAAGCAGATGTCTTCATAAAGCTACACTCGGTGGGGTGTGTCCCCCACCTGTTTGGCGTAACGTAGCGTCGAAGTTTGTATTGGCCCCGTAGCCCCCAAACGAGAATAAGTGCGTTTGGGGGCTCTCGTTTGTAACGAATGATACACAAAACCCGGGAGGCAGGACCATGAGGAGACAAAGGTAGAAGCCGGCCTTGAGTGCCGGCTGATCATCACCCCAGCCGATACTGGAAAAGTTGACTTTCTCAGAATTGCAGTGTAAGATTTACACGGTTCGGCTCTATACGAGTCTGCGTAGAGTTCACGAGTCTTGCGTCGGCCGGGGATGGCCGGCGTATCTTTTTGGATGCTGACGACAGGTTTCATTGAATTTGTAGTGAGGATTGTGGCGACGATCGGATTTCGCCGTCGCCGGTGAGAAAGGTTCATCATGGCACACGTTTCACGAAAACTATCCAACTCGTTCGAAGGCGCACTGGCCGGCGGCGGTGATCCGGCTACGTCGCCCTTGTACGTTTTTGGACCCTTCCTGAAGCTAGTTGTCGTGGCCGGCGTCGCTCAGGTCACATTTGGGACAAGCATCTGGCTGGTGGTTTTCACCATCGCCATGGTATCAGCAATGTACCGCCTGGTCATGGCATGGGTCACAGACGGCAGTGGAGGCAGCGGCCTGAGCGAAGAGGAATTCGGCGGCTGGGCGGTGAAAGTCAATGCCAGCATCACTTTCATCGAATACACGCTCACCTTCCTCGTCAGCATGGCCGCCATGGTCACGTTCATTGCTGACCGCTTTCCCGTCCTCAACGAATCGATGCTTGGCATTCAGTACCGGACCTTTGTGGCCATTGCTCTCAGTTTTCTGACCGGCTGGCTGGTAAATCGAGGGCCGAAAGTAGCCGCCCGGGCTTTTGGGCCGGCGACGGCGGCTGTGTTGCTGCTCCTCTGGACAATGGTATTTACGACTATCTGGAAGCTCGGCTTCCACCTGCCCAATTTCAGCCTGGCCGCCTTCCGACCCGAGTATCTGAACTACACGTTTGGCGGGTATGCGCGCATTCTGGCAGTGATGACCGGCATCGAGGTTTTCGCCAACCTGGTAGCGGCCTACGACGGGACCGACGAAGAGAAGAGCAAAAAAGCCTTTGGCAGCCTGCTGATCATCATGGGGACCACCTCGATAACGATGCTCATCGTGGGGCCGGCCATCTTCCAGTTGTCCACCCCGACCAACGAGCATGTGTCCGTCTTCACCCAGACGATGGACAAACTACTGCCATCCCCGCTTCCGTACCTCGGTACACTGGTCGGGGTTGCCGTGCTGCTCTCGGCATCAGCGGCCAGTGCGCAGGGCCTGCAGAACCTGGCGCTCGGCCTGAAAGATCGGCACTACATACCAGCCGCTCTTGGCCGACGTAACCGATTCGACGTCGCTGACAGGCCAGTTTGGATCGAAGTGGGCTTGGTTTCGCTTTGCTTTCTGGCCTTTGGCACCAGCGAAGAAACCTACCTGGCCATCTACGCTGCCGGCGTCTTCATCCTGTTGAGCATGACGGGCTGGGCCGCTGCCAAACGGCTGATCCGACAACTGCGCTCGGAATACTCCCTCGAAAAGGTCGTCACGCTCGTGGGCACCATCATCGCTGCGGTGCTGACGTCAGGGGCAACGGTCATCATCTTCGCTGAGCGTTTCTTCGAAGGCGCCTGGACCTACTTTTTGTTTATCCCTGTGCTCTACGCCATCTTCACCTACTTCCGCCGGCAACTGGGCGATCCCAGCCCCCTCAAAGAGCGGCTCGGGGTGCTGGAGGAGGCCATGTGGGGCGTCGGCGTTGGCAGCGGGCGAGCGATCGAGGTAGTGCCGGCAACGGTCCCAGCCACACCACCCAGGCCGGACACCCACTTAGTGCCGGCACCGGGTGAGCGCTGGCGCGGCGAGCAAGTCGAATTCAACCACGTCCTTGTTCCGCTGGACGGCTCCGCCTTTGCCGAACAGGCTCTTCCGATAGCCGAAACTGTATGCCGCGCTCACAACGCACGCCTGACCCTGATGTCAGCAGTTCGAGATGTGACACTGCCCGAGAGTGAGTTCGGCGTGATCAAGGCCGGCCACATGGAACAGGAAACGTATTTGGCACAACTCGCAGCCCGGTTGCGCAACTCCGGATTATACGCTGACTATATCCTCGTCGCCGGCCCGGTGGCTGAAAGCATCAACATGCTGGCTGACCGAATTGGAGTGGATCTGGTTGTGACCAGTACCAGGGGGCGATCCGGCATCCAGCGATGGCTCATCGGCAGCGTAGCCAACAAAATCATGCAGTTGGTAAGCACACCTATCTTGCTGGTCAAGCCAACACTCGGCGGAAATGGGAAAGTTCCAACACTCAAGAAACTGCTGGTGACGTTGGACGGCTCCCAGTTCGCGGAACGCGTGCTGCCATATGCCAAAGCAATGGCCAAGCCATTTGGAAGTGAAGTAGTGTTGTTATCGGTGCCGGAGGTGCCAGAGGCACAAATGTATGGGGCATTGGCCGACGTCGTCAAAAACCTGCGACTCGAGGCCGAACGCGAGACCCAGCGATATTTGTATAGTGTTGCTGCCGCGCTTCGTGAGGACGGTCTGAAGGCTCAGGCCGTCGTGACGGGTTCCCACCCGGCACGTACCATTGTAGCCGTCAGCGAAACCGAAGATATCGACCTGATCCTGCTGGCCACCCATGGTCGCGGAGGCCTGGATCGATTGCTCCTGGGCAGCGTCGCAGAACGAGTAGTACAACACACAACATGCCCGGTCTTCCTGGTACCTGTGCATGAGCGCCGCGTGCAAGTCCGGTCGCGGCAACCTGAATCAGTTGAGGTCGCTACGCCGGTATCGTGATTCGCTTCACAGACCCTTCTGCGGGCTGTTAGATTTCACTTTGACGGAGAATCTCATGGCAACCGTCTTCATGAAGTGGCTCGAAACCTCTCCTGGCGATTACGATCGCGGCATCCGGCTGCTGACACTTGGGCACATCTCAGCCATCAAGCGCGAAATCGCTGAGGAAAGAGTCCAGCCCGGGGATCGTGTCCTGGAAATCGGCTGTGGGACCGGGACGCTGGCCGTATCGATGGCCAAGAGGGGCGCCCACGTCGTTGGCATCGACGTCTCGCCGGCCATGCTGGCTGAGGCGCAGAAGAAAGTTGCGGCTGAAGGGCTCCAGGATCAGATCGCGCTCCACCGAATGGACGCCTCGGAAATTGACCGCCACTTCGAGGAGCAGTCCTTCGATGTGATCGTCAGTACGCTGGTTTTCAGTGAACTGAATGCCATGGAGCAGCGCTATGTCCTGGCGGCCGCGCGCCGGCTGCTCAAACCCGATGGCCGGCTGATCCTGGCCGACGAGGTGGTGCCTGCCGGTTTCTGGTCACGCCTGGCATTCTACACCATTCGCCTTCCTCTGGTGCTGGTCACCTGGCTGCTAACCCGCACAACCACAACCGCGCTGCGCGATATCGGCGAGCGCCTGGAACACGCCGGCTTCCGTGGCTACGTCGTCGATTCGTATCTGGCCGGCAGCCTGCAACTGATCGTCGCGCGCCCGGCAGAGGCGGTCGGGCCGGCACCTGCAACAGCCGAGACCGAGAAGGACTCAGGCGGCATTGCAACCTGCTGTGTGCCATGTGCCGTACAGTCGATTGCCGAACAACTGACGGCTCAGAAAGGCCCCTCCGACGCACCACCTGTCATCTCTGAGCCTGAAACGCCGGCACCGGAAGGCGCGGCGCGCCCGGCCATCGAGCGTCAGGTCCCTCGCCTGCGTCACCAGACAACGCTGCGCTCCATACTGGTCGACCTGTGGGCGATTCTCTTCCGCATCATCCCACCATACCCCAAGGTGGAGCCAGGGCTCTACCGGGTAGGCGAGCCTGACCGGAAATCACCGGTGCTGGTGACGGGGAACTTCGATCTTACGGTGCGCCGGGTGGTGCGCGCCATCGACGGGAAGGTAGATTGCTGGCTCCTGGTGGCCGACTCAGCCGGGATCAACGTGTGGTGCGCAGCCGGCGGCGGCTACTTTACCGCCGACAAGGTGATCGCGGCCGTCCGGGCTAGCGGTGTCGAAGATGTGGTGGATCACCACGCGCTGATCCTGCCCCAGTTGTGTGCCAACGGCGTAGACGGCTGGCGGATCCGCAAAGAGTTGCACTGGGGCGTTCACTGGGGGCCGGCCCGCGCTGAGGATATCCCCGCCTATCTGGCCCATGGCCGGCAGAAGACGGACGAGATGCGCTGGGTAACCTTCCCGCTGAAATCCCGCCTGGAGATGGTCTTGGTTACGCTTGGTTTCTACGGCCTGCTCATCCTTGTGCCGGTTGCTCTCTTCTGGCGTAGCATGTTCGGGCCTGTCACTCTCAGCCTGGTCGCGTTGTCACTTTTCTATGCCATCGTCCTGCCCTGGTTGCCCGGGCACGATGGGCTGGCAAAGTCAGTTCCGCTGGCTTTGATTGCGCTGGCCGGCCTCTTCGCCTACTCTGCCCTCTTCGGCCATCTGCCGCCGCGCCGGCTGTTCAACTGGACCATCGGGCTGATTGGACTTTCAGTATTCACCGGCGCCGAGCTACAAGGCATGTCCCCCCTCATGCGGGGAGAGCAAGCCAACTGGATGTGGGAGGCAGTGATCGGCGTTGCGCTGGCAGCAACGTACTGGCTGGTACCACACTTGGTCAGCCTTGGAGGAGGATAACCGCCTGTGTCTGTACAAAGCCCGAGCCTGTGGGAATCCCTCTGGCAGCACCTGGAAATCGCGCGCACGCTGCGCCATCTTGAGATCCGCTTCGACGAGTCAAAATGCATCGGGGCGTGGGAATGTTACGCCGTGTGCCCGGTTGGGTGCTGGACGCCAGACTACCATCGGCGTAAAGCCATCTTCCACGACCCCGAACGCTGCATCGCCTGCGGAGCCTGCGTGCTGCAATGCCCCGAAGATGCGATCAGGCTCGCTATGCCTGGAACTTAACAATCCGCGCGAAACTCTCAACCTCTAACGAAGCGCCGCCCACCAGCGCGCCGTCGATGTCGGGCTGGGCCATGAGTTCATCCACGTTCCCGGGCTTGACACTGCCGCCGTACAGGATGCGGATGCCGCCGGCCAACGCCTCTCCATACAGCTCCGCCAGGATAGCGCGGATGTGCGCCTGCATCGCCTGGGCATCCTTGGGCGTCGCGGTGCGCCCGGTACCAATCGCCCACACCGGCTCATACGCGATCACCAACTCGCCGGCTCCGCCGACCTCAACGCCCGCCAACCCCTCCCGCACCTGAGCCGTCACCACCGCCTCGGCCTGGCCGGCATCCCGCTGCTCCTGCGTCTCACCCACGCACAGGATCGGGATCAGGTCGTACTCGCGGGCAGCCTTTACTTTCTGATTGATGAACGCGTTGTCCTCGTGGAAGTATTGCCGGCGCTCGCTGTGCCCGACAATCACGTAGTCGCAGTTGCACTCCTGCAACATCGGCGGCGAGATCTCCCCCGTGAACGCCCCCTGCTCAGCGGGATACAGATTCTGGGCCCCCAGCCGAATGCCGGCCTTGTTCTCGTCTTTGCGCAGCATACGCCCCAGAGGATAGAGGTCTACAAACGGCGGGCAGATCAGGACTTCGCGATCCTCCACGCCGGCGATGGTTTCTGAGAGTTCGTTGAGGAAAACGATCGCCTGGCCAGGGCCCTTGTGCATCTTCCAGTTGCCGGCCATGAGTGGTGTACGCATCAATTGATCTCCTTGTGTGTCACTAGCCATATTCCCCCCAGCCTGTTTTGATCCAAAAACCAGCTCTATTTCCGGTGATACGTCAATAGTGTAGCATACACCCATCCCCCGGGTCAACGAAGGGATCAACCTGATGGCGCTACCTGCCGACTTTTTTGACTGAATTTGTAACCCCATTTTGACCGAAATAAGACCTTCTTGACCTATCATTGGACCGGTCTGGAGACGCTTGAGCTCCAGACATGGAAGGAAGGTGAAGTGTTATAGTCCCCTCATTCATTAAGGAGTATGCCGATGTTGGATCGTACAGGTGCGTTGAACATCGACAGGAAAGAGCGGCGGTTCCTGATTCCCCTCGAAATTCCGCGCGTGGATCCCGCCGAACGCGTCCGTAGCTTCTGCGAGGTCAAGCTCGGTTTTGACCCCGAGATGGCTATGGCCGAGGCGAGCCGCTGTCTGCAATGCCCTTATCCTCAAGCCTGCGTTCGGGGATGCCCCGCCGGCAATGACATTCCTCGAGCGCTGTGGCACATCGAGCGTGGTGAGTTCATCGAGGCAGCGAATGTTTTTCGCGAAACCAGCAACCTCCCGGAGATTTGCAGCCGTGTTTGCCCGCAGGTGGTGCAATGCGAAGGTGCCTGCGTGCAAGAGGGATACGACGAAGGCGTTGCCATCGGCATGTTGGAACGCTTCGTGACTGACTATCAGCGCGAGACGCAGGGAACGCCCATTCCGAAGATCGCCCCACCGACAGGCCGAAAAGTGGCCGTCATCGGTGCCGGCCCGGCCGGCCTCACCGTGGCCGACGAGCTGGCGCAGCGCGGGCACACGGTCGTCGTCTACGACGCCATGCCCAAGGCCGGCGGCACAGCCCGCTACGGTATCCCCAGCTTCAAACTACCGAAGTACATCATCGACGAAAAAGTACGCGTGCTCGAAGCCATGGGCGTTCGCTTCGTCATGAACACCAAAATCGGCAAAGACATCACTGTGGACGAGTTGCTTGCCAGCGGCTTCGATGCCGTCTTCCTTGGCACCGGCTCCCTGGTCAGCGTGCCGCTGAAGGTGCCCGGGAACGACCTCAAAGGCATCTACCAGGCAACGCCCTTCCTGAGTCGAGCTAATCTGCCGCCCGAAGACCTGCCCCCAGAGTGGCAGGAGCCCCTGGAGGTTGGCCGCCGCGTGGCCGTCATTGGCGGTGGGGACTCGGCCATGGACTGCCTGCGCACCGCTCTGCGGCTGGGCGCAGAAGAGGTCACCTGCGTCTACCGGCGGACGGAAGAACAAATGCCGGGCAACATTGTCGAGCGCAAATATGCGCGGGAAGAGGGCGTCAAGTTCATCTGGCTCGCGGCTCCGATCGAGTTTATCGGCGACGAAAACGGCCATGTCAGGGCCATGCGCTGCCAGCGCATGCGACTGGGCGAGCCCGACTCGTCTGGGCGACGCCGGCCTGTCCCCATCGAGGGCGATGAGTTCACCATGGAAGTGGATACTGTGATCCTCGCCCTTGGTTACTGGCCAGACCCGCTGCTGGGCGAAACGACGGCGAAGTTGAAGACCCACAATTGGGGGCTCATCGTGGCAGACGAAGAGACCGGGCGTACATCGCGCACCCAAATCTTCGCTGCCGGCGACAACGTACACGGTGCCGATCTGGTTGTCACCGCCATGATCGGAGCCCGCAAGGCCGCCAGATCCATCGACGAATATCTGCGACGCGTGAAGCCCCGGCGAGCCAGAGCCCGCAAGCCAGCTCGACGGGAGAGCGCCATGTCGCTTGCCGTTCCGACACAACAATAAGACTACATCTCCTTCACCTTCCTTCATCGCTCCCGCTCCAACAGTGAGGGCCGGCAGTTTTGCCGGCCCTCACTGCTTTGGGGTGTGCCGGGTGACCAGTACCGCGTACCTTGGCCGAGCATCCCCCATGATCGAGGGCTTGACAATCCGCCGAGTGCGCATACAATAGAGCACGAAAGGTTGCCAGATATCTCCATGAGGCAAGGAACATCCCACTTGAAGCTCACTGACCGCCTGCGGCCGACACGGCTCGCTCAGAAATGGCGTAGCATCCCGCTATCCCAGCGTGTGATCTACCTGCGCTGGGCAACACCTGTCATCGTCGTCGCGCTGGCGGCCATTCACCAGGGCATTCTCTACGCTGAGCTGCAACACCTGCCATCTGCCTGGCACAAGCTGGCCCAGTTGGCCGTTTACAGCGTCACCGGTGTGGTCGTGGCCTGGATTGGGCTTACATGGCTCGTCCAGGCAGTGAGACGACAGGAACAGGCCGAAGCAGACCTGCGCAATGCCTACACCGAGGTTGAGCGTACGCGTCGCCAGTTGCAGACGATCCAGCAGGTAGGCCGGCGAGTAGCCAACGCCAGGGACGTCCAGGAACTCCTGGACATCGCCGCGCGCATGCCTGTCGAATTCCTGGGCGCCCGAGGCACGTCGGTGATCACCTTTGACGAAGAGAAGAAACGAGCGGACCTGGAGATCGCCTGGGGCCTCGGTGACGCAGCAGTCCATGCACTACGACACCAGATTCGGACGGGCTTGCCGGCCGGCCGCTGCGCCACATGCCGGCCACTGACAGCCCAGATCAGCCAGGACTGTCCCTTGCTGACATCCCTCAAAGCAGCCGGCTGCGCCGAAGACATCGGCCGCGTGGTCTGCATGCCCCTGGGACGCGGCCAGGAGCGCGTGGGAGTCATCGCCGCCTACCTGGACAAGACAGCCCCCCTGGCCCCCGACCAGGTCAACCTGGTGAACATCCTGGCAACCGAGATCACCGCAGCCCTGGAAGGCGTGCAACTCCGCGCCCGTCAGATGGCCACTCTGTACGCCGTCGACCGGGCGACGCAGGAGCGGCGCGACCTGGATGATCTCCTGGAACGCGCCCTGGCCACAACCCTGGCCGGCTGGGGTGCCCAGGCCGGCGCCATTCTGCTGGTAGAAGGGCCTGATCGAACCTGGAGCATCCGGGCCCAGCGGGGACTGGGCAGCAACCTGGGGTCGACCAGGGTGGGCCTTGCCCTTCGCCTGGCGGAAGAGGCACAGACTACCGGCCGGCCTCTGATCATCCAACAGCGCCCCGGCGATGACGGCCTGGCCTCTGTTGCAACCGTCCTGCTGCAGGCGGAAGGCGAGACCGTGGGCGCTCTGTTCCTGGCGGCAGCACAGCCGGCCACCTTCGTGCCTGACCAGGCCGACCTGCTGACCGCCATCGGGCACCAGATTGCTCTGGCAGTGCGGAATGTCCAACTTTACTCGCGCCTCCGGCAGATGGCGGTGCTGGAAGAGCGCTACCGCCTCTCCCGTGAAATGCACGATGGCCTGGCTCAGACGCTGGGCTACCTGGGCATGCAGACAGAGCGGCTGGAACGGCTGGTGAGCGAAGGTCGATACGACACGCTCAAAGAAGAATTCGCGGAGTTTCGCCAGGTGATTGGCGAAGCCTACCTGGACGTACGCGAGGCCATTGACGGGCTGCGCCTAGCTGTAGAGAAGTCCGGCGGGCTGGCGGAGGCCCTGCAGGCGCATCTCAGGGACTTCGCACGCCGTACCGGGCTGGAGGTAGAGAGCGCTGACATTCAGGATCCCGGGGCGTTACCGCCCGAAGTCGCACTGCACCTCCTGCGCATCGCCCAGGAAGCGCTGACCAACGTGCGGCGACATGCCCGGGCCCAGCATGTGCGAGTTCGGCTTGCTCGCGAAGAGGATCATCTGGAACTCACGGTGGCCGACGATGGACGTGGCTTCGACCCCGCGCTGCCCCAGGGCCGGCACCATGTCGGCATGGCCAGCATGCGCGAGCGAGCGCGCAGCCTGGGCGGCCAGCTTACCCTGGCCACCCAGCCTGGCCACGGTACTCGAGTCACCGTCCGCGTGCCACTGCCCAGGAGTTAACAGCACCGGGTGGACTTTCATGGAAGGATTTAACTTCGTTGTACCCGTTGAGGTTCGGTTTCGTGATCTGGACCTTTTAGGACATGTGAACAACGCTGTGATCATCACCTACCTCGAGACAGCCCGCATTCGATACAGGATGGCGCTGATGGAAACTACGTCTCTGGCGGATGTGGGCCTGATCCTGGCCGAGGTGACGTGCACCTATCGATCGCCGGCCTACTACGGCGAGGTCCTGGAGGTCGGTGTGCGGGTTTCGGAAATCGGCAACAAGAGCTTCGTGATGGAATACCGCATCGAGGAGCAGAAGACCCGTCGGCTGGTGGCAACCGCGCGCAGTGTCCAGGTCGCCTACGACTACGAGCATCAACAGACAGTCCCCCTTTCGGACGAGTTTATAGCGCGTGCGGAAGCACTGGAAGGCCGACCACTACGCAGATCAGCATCGTAGCACGAGAATGGAGGTTCGGAGCATGGTGGCAAATTTGACAGTGGAAACACGAGCCGGCACGATGGCGTACCGACAGGCCGGCGCTGGTGACCCCGTGGTTCTCATCCACGGGATTCCAACCAACTCGGGGCTGTGGCGCAACATCATGGCGATCCTGGCGGAGGACTTCGCCGTGTACGCACCCGACATGATCGGCTACGGCGCGTCAGACAAGCCGAAGGATCAAGACTTGTCGGTAGCCGCCCAGGCCGACTACCTGGCCGACTTCATGGACGCCGTCGGCATCGAGGCCGCCCACCTGGTCGGTCACGACATCGGCGGTGGCGTGGTGCAGATCTTCACGGTCCGCAACCCTGATCGCGCCAGGAAGCTGGTGCTGATTGATTCAATTGCCTACGACTCGTGGCCAGAGCCAGGGATTGCCCGACTCAAAGAGCCGGTGTGGGACGAAATCATGCAGCGCCTAGACATCGCCAAGGGCTTCCGCAAAGGCCTGGAGCAGGGGATGGTCCACACGGAGAAGATCACAGACGATCTGGTCAACCAGTACGCCGACCCATTCCGTGATCTTGAGGGCCGGCTGGCCTATCTGCGGGCGGCGCGTGCCCTGGACAACCGGGATACGCTGGATATTGCCGACAAGATCGAGGCCATCGACAAGCCCGTGCTCATCCTGTGGGGCGAGAACGACATTTTTCAGAAGGTCGAATACGGACAGCGGCTGGCTAACGCTCTGGCAGACGCCCGTCTCGTGGTGATTGAGGAGGCCGGCCATTTCCTGCCGGAGGATCAGCCCGAAGTCGTGGCCCAGCACATCCGCGAGTTCTTGCAGAGCGAGTAACCCGTTCCGACGAGGGGGGGAGTGGGGGGTAGCACGGTCGGAGACCGGCCACAGCAAGGGAGACCGGCCAGAGCGATTTTTCAGACGGGGTTTTAGCCGCCGGCTATTGAGCGCAGTCGGTCGGGGTCCAGGATGTGAATGCGCTTGTAGCCCGTCTCGACGACACCCTTGTCGCGGAAACTGGCCAGCGTCAGGGTCACGAACTCCCGGTGTGTCCCCAGCATCTCGGCCAGATGTTGATGGCTGAAGCCAGCGACTTCGTTGGTTTTTTCATCCATCAGGAGCAAGAGGAGGCCGGCCAGCCGGGCCGGTGTGGTGAGCGGAGTGCGTGTGTAGACCCGCTGGATATGCTCCAACTGCTTGATCACATCCAGAGCCAGCCGCGCCACCAGCACCGGCGCGGCTTTTTGTAGCTCCTCGATGTCGGCTTCCGTGATGGCATAGGCTTCAACGGGGGTCACAGCCTCAGCCGTCAGGTAGTGAGGCCGGCCACGCAACATTGCCACGCCGAAGAAGGATCCAGGCCCAAGACAATCCGCTACGATATGCCGGGCATCGTCAACGGTGTGAAAAAGCTGGACTCGTCCCTTCAAGATCAGATAGAGGGTGGTGGCCGGCTGACCCGGTCGGAAAAAGATGTGTCCCTTCGGAAAGACCCTCAGCTCGACCATGTCGCCCAGTTGGCGCAGGTCAATTGAGGTATCATCCACGGTAACCCATTCCGTTTCGGCAATCATACCTGGATTATAGCCTCTCCGCCGGCCTGTGTCAAAACTCCAATTTGCCAATTTTTGCGAGAATTGCTATAATAACAAGCGATTGTACAAAACTTCACCATTGGGTGAAGAACTCCACTATCTAGAGCGCGGCCCGCATCGTCAGCGCTGCCATGCAGGTCGACCTATACGCAGAAAAGGTCGACCTGTGCCTTTTGAAGGCGCTGCGGCATAGCAGAGAGGAGGGAGCCATGTTGACGCGAATTCGTACTGTCGGCCCGTTTCTGTGGAGATACCTTTCACACCAGCGCAGGACAGGTCCTGTGCGTGTGCAACTGCACTCGAAGCGAACTTCGGTTATGGCAGGCCTAACAGGATGCACGCTGCTGCTTGTACTCTTGGCGGCGGCATGTGTCCCTGTGCCGGCCTCGCCCGCAGCCCCAAGCCAGACCCCCACAGCAACATCAGCGCCTGCCGAGGCCGAACCGATCATCATCGGCGAAATCAACGCCCTGACAGGCGTTATGTCAACGCAGGGGCTACCCGTGCACGCCGGCATCCAGTACGCCATCGATGAGGCGAACGCGAAGGGCGGCATCAATGGCCGGCCCATCAAGCTCGTAACTCGGGATGATGAGAGCAAGCCCGAACGCGCCTCTGCCGCAGCGGAAGAACTCATCTCGCGAGAAGGCGCTATCGCACTCATTGGCGGCTATGTGGACACCCTGGTTGGCCCGGTGAGCGAAGTGGCGGAGGCAAACCAGGTACCGTACCTGGCGACAGCCTCTCTGGACAAGCGGCTGGTGCAACGGGGGTACAAGTACTTCTTCCGAATGGCTAACCTGGAAGGTTTCGCCCAGGCCGCAGCCGGCGCTGTCACCGAATCGTTTGGCGCTGACAATGTGGCCATCCTGCACTCCGTTACCCCGGGTGCAACGCAGACCGCCGAGCGATTGCAAGAACTGCTCGCAGAGAAAGGTGTCGAAGTTTCGGTCGTAGAAAAGTTTACCCCTGGCCTATCAGACTTCACGCCGCTTCTCACCAAAGTCCGTGATGCCAATGCCCAGGTGTTGATTTCGCTCGGATTTACGGGTGACAACGTGCTCATGATCCGTCAGCTAAAGGAACAGAACATCAACGTCGGTGGGTTCATTGCCATGTTCGGTGCCAGCCTCCGAGCGCCCGTGTTCAAGCTCGGTGACGCCGCCAACTACACATCCAGCACTGCGATCTGGAACCCGGCACTGGGGCTGGTGACCCCGGGGGCCGAGAAGATCTCGGAGGAATTCGCCCAGGGGTTCAAGGAGGCTACGGGCAAAGACGCCGGCGGGCTCACGCAGCACGGGTACAGCGCCGGCCTGACCCTGCTGGCAGCTATGCGCAACGTGGCAGAGGCCGGCAAGCCTATCACTTCCCAGAACATCCGGGACGCGCTGGCAGAGATCGACATCCCGACACCGCTGGAGCGCGTGCAATTCGACCCCACCGGCGAGCCAATGCACTACGAGATCTCGGTGGTCCAAATCCAGGGCGATGACAACGTTGTCATCTGGCCGCCCGAGAAGGCAACGGGTAAGGCGATCTTCCCCATGCCGAAGTGGGAGGAAAGATAGAGAAGCCTGAAGCAACCCCGGGGTTGATCCTGTTGCCGTCAGGTTTCTTTCTCTACGATGGCTTCCATTGCCCAGAGTCTCCTCAACGGAGCATTGATCGGTTGTTTCTACGCGCTGATCGCCGTCGGGTTTGCGATGGTGCTCGGGGTAGTGCGCGTGTTTAACATGGCCCATGGCGAGTTCGTGGTCATCGGCGCGTACGTGGGCTACTGGCTGTGGTCGGCTTTCGGTGTGAGTCCGTTGCTGGGCATCCCGCCGGCCATGTTGCTGGCAGCGGTCATCGGCTGGCTAACCTACCGCCTGATTGGCCGGATGGGCGAGCCGCGAGGACTGAACGGCCTGGTGGTGACGTTTGGTCTGTCCATCCTGCTGCAAAACGTCATGATCGGGGCTTTCAGCGCGGACTACCAACTGATGAGCAGCGGCCGGCTGGGCGACAGCCTGATCCTGGGAAACATCGCGGTCGGGTATGGCCGGCTGGTCATCGCTGTGCTCTCGCTGGCCATCATCGCCGGCCTGCACTGGTTTTTGAACTACACCTACGCAGGCCAGGTGATGCGTGCCACAACCCAGGATCGCGATGGCGCCATGCTGATGGGCATCAACGTCGAGCGGGTAGACATCTGGACCTTCACCTTCGGGACTGCGCTGGCCGGCATGGCCGGGCCCCTGTTCGCCGCGATGAACTACGTGCACCCGGCCGCAGGCCGGCCTATCACGATCATCGCTATCATTCTCACCATCTTCGGGGGTGTAGGCCAGGTGGGAGGGGTACTCATCGGCGGGGTGCTATTGGGCCTGTTGGAGACGGCAACGGTCCTGACCCTGGGTCCACAATGGCGGGAGCCGGCCTTTTTCGTCGTGTTGCTGGCCCTCATGGCCGCCCGCCCGCGAGGACTGGTTCGAGGACTGGCGACGTAACTGTGTCTGGCGAAGAGGAGCAGATGCCGTATTCTGAGTCACCGCAGGTAGCCGCCGGCACCACAATGCCGCCGGTCACCCGGAGCATTGCGGATCGGCTGAGGAGCCCACTGGCCGTTGCACAGGTGGATAGCAGCCGATGGCTGATCGCGCTCCTGGTGGCCCTCGCCTCGGTGCTGCCGGCAGTGGGGCTCAATCGCTTCTACCTGCTGACGCTGACGTATGGGTATCTGTTCGCCGGCATCGCCATCAGTTGGTTCCTTCTGGCGCGGGCCGGCCAGATTTCGCTGGGCCATGCTGCCTTTTTCGGGCTGGGCGCGTATGCGTCAGCTCTGGCCACCCTGCGCCTGGAGCTATCGCCCTGGCTGGGCCTGGCATTCGGCATGACCGTGGCAATGCTGTTTGCGTTGCCCATGGGCATCGTGTGCTTTCGATTCCACGGGCTGTACTTTGCCCTGGCTACCTTCGCCGCGGCCGAGGTGGCCAAAGCGCTCGTCCTGAATTGGGACAGCCTGACCTATGGCGCTCAGGGGCTGGTGGGGATTCCGGGCTTCCCGGCTTTCAACCTGGGGGGCCTGCGGGTGGACTTCGATGTCAGCCGGCTGCCGAACTACTACGTTGCGCTGCTCTTTCTGGCGATCTCGCTGCTGATAGCCCACCAGGTGATTGCCGGCTCCTTCGGTCTGGCATTCACCGCTGTGCGGGAGAGCGAGGAAGCCGCCGAGGCGATTGGCATTGACACTGCGCGCGTCAAGATGATCGCGCTACTCGTCAGCGCCGCGATCACCGGGGCCGGCGGCGCGCTGTACGCCCACCTGCTACACTATCTGGAGCCGAGCCTGGCTTTCAGTGTCTCGGTCTCCAGCCTGCCGCTGGTCATGTCCCTGTTCGGCGGTCTGGTCAGCCTGGCCGGCCCCCTCATCGGGGGTATGATTCTGTACCTTGTGGACGAACTGGTCTTCCAGTCGTATTTTCCGGCCTGGCACCAGGTGTTGTACGGGGCCACGCTGATCTTTGTGGTATTGTACATGCCGCGGGGTCTGACAGGGTGGTTATTGGATACCAGGGCAAGGTGGAAGTTGCGAAGCCGACAGATCATGTCGCGGCAGA
>CAYYSH010000015.1:0-18723 GCA_964474265.1 uncultured Anaerolineales bacterium | reverse complement strand
AGCAGCTCCCGATCCGCTGTCTCAATCTCCCGATCGAAGTACGTCACGTCCATCTGTTACTCCCGTACCGCGTATTGCGTACTACGAAACACGCAGTGCGCAATTCCCACTCTTTCACTCCCACTCCGGCTCTCTCCCCTCCTGATACGCCGCACCCGCCTCAAAGAAGTCGCGGGACGTCATGGCGATAGCCTGAAGTCTGATGTAATGCTGGTAGAAGGGCTCGAAGTCCAGGTCGAAAGCGCGATTCGTGGCCAGCTTCGACATGCGCGTTCCCTTGGAGCAACTCCGCAGGTACTTCTGGATGTATGTTTCGAATTCCTCGCGGTAGTTGTCCTCACTCACAAGGTGATCTACCAGGCCAATGCGCTGCGCTTCCTGCCCATCGATGTTGTCGCCAGAGAGAATCAATTGCTTGGCGCGTCCCATGCCGATGTAGCGCGGCAGACGCCAGGTGCCGAGGCCGGGAATCAGCGATTCGCGGATGGCCGGCAGCCCAATCTGCGCCGAAGGTGTCGAAACGCGAATGTCGCAGGCCATGGCCAGTTGCAGGCCACCGCCCAGGCAGTAGCCGTGGATCAGGCACAGCACCACCGGCTCCATGGTCTCGAACTTGCGGAGGGCACTCTCCCAGTGGTCATGATACGTGATGTCGATCTTGCCGGCTGATAACTCCTTCAGATCGATGCCGGTGCAGAAAGCCCGGCCGGCCCCGCTGATGGCCACCAGTCGTATGTCCCGATCCTCAGCAATTTGATCGGCCACTGCATTCAAGTCGTAAGTGGCCTGGTTGTTTTGTGCGTTGAGCACCTCGGGCCGATTCAGTGTCACCCGCGCCACCGGCCCGTCCTTCTCCCAATACATCGTCTCAAACTCAGGCATCAGACACCTTCCTTCCCTTCAATTCACCAACTTCACTCTTGACAAAGGGGGTTACCAGATGGCTGGATCATGTGGACCACCAAGCCATCCAGCCATCTGGGTATCCAGCGTTGCCTACGATCTCTGCAGTCGCTTGACTGGTTTCTTCTAGCCTTCCTCACGTAGCACGCGCTTGAGGATCTTTCCCACAGCGCTCTTGGGCAACTGAGAGACGAATTCCACCTCTCGTGGCGCTTTATACGAGGCGATCCTCTCACGACAGTACTCGATGATTTCCTCAGCGGTGGCTGTTGCGCCTTCTCTGAGCACAATGGCTGCCTTCACGGCTTCCCCTTTCACGGGGTCTGGCACACCGTAAACGGCTGCCTCACGGACGGCTGGATGCTTGTACAACACTTGCTCCACTTCGGCCGGGTAGACTTTGAAGCCGGCGGCGTTGATCATGTCCTTCACACGATCCACGATGTAGAAGAATCCGTCTTCATCCGTCATCCCGATATCCCCTGAGCGGAGCCAGCCATTGCGGATTGCCTGTTCGGTGGCCTCTGGGTTGTTCCAGTAACCCAGCATCACGTTCGGACCACGGATGACGATCTCACCCCACTCGCCGGGCGGCAGTTCGTTCCCCTCATCGTCCCAAATCTTCATCTCCACGTTCTCGATGGGGGTGCCTATGCTGCCAAACTTCGGGCGATAGTCGTGGTTGTAGCTGGCAAAAGGAGAGCACTCGGTCAATCCGTAGCCCTCCCAGATGTTATGTTTGAACTCCTCCTGCCACCGCTTGGCGATCTCCTGAGGCATGGTCGCTGCTGCAGAGAAGTAGTAGCGGATGCTGGAGAAGTCGTACCCGGAGGTGTCCATGTTCAGCAGATAGATGTAAATGGTAGGGACAGCGAAGAACATGGTGACTCGATCGCGTTGAATGGCCTCCAACACCGGCTCAGGCTGATAGCGGCGATGGAGAACCAACGTCGCGCAGGCGTTGATCCCGCCATTCATGATGAAGTTCTGACCGAAGACGTGGAAAAGGGGCAGGAACAGATGCAATCGGTCATCGGGACGCATGCCGGCATGATGGGCCGTGGCGTAGCTGTTAGAGATCAGGTTAGAATGGCTCAACGTAGCCCCTTTGGGGAAGCCGGTCGTCCCGCCCGTGTAGAGGATGGCAGCCGGCTCGTCCCGCTCCATGTCGGTCGCCCGGAAGCGACTGTCCCCGCGAGCGATCAACTCATCGAAGGCCAGGTCGTTTCCTGCCTCGCCCTCAGCGATCACCACGTGCTCCAGCGTGGGCAGCTCATCCACGGGCACAAACTGTCGCTGAGCCTCCGTTGTGATGATCACCTTTGCGCCTGAATCGCTAACAATGTGTCGCACTTCGTCCGTCTTGAACATGACGTTGATGGAAACCACGATGCCGCCAAGCTTCTGGACAGCGAAGTAGGACACGGGGAAAGCGGGGATATTCGGCAGGAACAAGGCTACCCGATCACCTCGCTCGACGCCCAACGCTCGCAGAGCATTGGCCAGCCGGTTCACATCCTCGTCGAATTGACGATAGGTGTACTCACGTCCTTCGAAGATGATGGCCGGCTTGTCTGGGAAGAACATGCGTGCTCGTTCCAGATTTTGAGCAATGTTCATGATCCTTACTCCTTTCAGTTAGAAACCAGATCCATCTCCGAACTTGAATAGATGGTCCTCCTGACAGATTGCGTGCTGCGTATTTCGTTTCAGCCAGATGTCATTGCCATCATGCTCAAAGTCCCAGGTATGTCTGCCGCACGTAGTCATTTGCCATGAGATTTTCGCTGGGGCCGTGTAAGGCCACATGGCCGCTCTCCAAAACGTAGGCCCGGCTCACCGCCGGCAGCGCCAGACTGGCGTCCTGTTCTGCAACCAGCACAGTCACGCCTTCTCGCTGGATTTCGGCGATACTTTGAAAGATTTGTTCCTTAATCAAGGGTGCCAGGCCTAGAGAAGGCTCGTCCATCAGCAAGAACTCGGGCGAGGCCATGAGCGCCCTGGCGACGGTCAACATCTGCTGCTCGCCCCCGGAGAGCGTGCCGGCTAACTGCTCGGCACGCTTCTCCAGTATCGGGAACATGGCGTACACCCGCTCCAGATCATGTCGAATGCCGTTGCGGTCACTACGTCGGTACGCGCCCACCATCAAGTTCTCCAACACCGTCATCCTCGGGGCCAGTCGCCGGCGCTCTGGTGCGTGTATCAGTCCGAGCCCCACAATTTCGTAGGGGGGTAGATGGCTGATGGGCTCGTTTTTGAAGTAGATCGTCCCTCGGGTTGGACGCACCAACCCAGAGATGGCCCGAAACAGCGTGGTCTTGCCCGCGCCATTCGGTCCGATAATGGCAACAGATTCACCAGCCCGCACCTCGATGTTGACGTCGGTCAACACCTGGGCCTTGCCGTAGTGGACTGTCAGGCTCTCGACGCGTAAAAGCGTCACCGCACCCCTCCGCCTCCGAGATAAGCTGTGATGACCGCCGGGTTCTGAGCAATCTCATCCGGCGTGCCAGACGCGATGAGCCTGCCGTAATCCAACACCAGGACGCGGCCGGCAAGCCGCATCAAGACCTTCAACACGTGTTCCACTACGATGATGGTTAGTCCCTCTCCCGAGTTTCCACTGAGGTCACCACCTTCGAACAAAGACCGAATCAGGCTCTCCAATTCCTCGATCTCGTCGTGACTCAGCCCGCCGAAAGGCTCGTCCAGGAGCAGGAGCTCTGGCCGGGTAGCCAATGCACGAGCAATTTCCAGACGCTTGAGTTCGCCGTGTGATAAGTTGGTCGCCGGCTCGTCGGCCCGTGCAGCCAATCCAATCCGCTCCATCACCTGGTCTGCCCAGGTGTGGGGTGACGTTCCGTTCAGGCGGCCGTAACGGGCAGCGGTCAGGGCCGGGACGCGCACATTCTGCCGCACGGTGAGCCGCGCCATGGGGCGTACCAACTGGAACGTACGGGCAATACCTCGCTCGACGATGCGGTGTGGCTTCAGACCGTCGATGCGTTCTCCTTTGAATCGCACCTCGCCGGCTGTAGGATGCAGGAAGCCGGTCAGCAAGTTGAACAGTGTAGTTTTACCAGCGCCGTTCGGCCCGATGAGCCCCACGAACTCGCCACGGTGCACGCTGAACGAGACTTCGTTCACTGCTCGCAGGCCGGCGAAGTCCTTTGTCAGTTGGTTTACTTCAAGGAGCGTGTGGTCTGTCGTCATCCGTGGGCCAACTCTCTTAACTTCTCGATCGTCACTTTCTACTTGCGATCTGTAGTGCCGTAGCCGGCTTTCCCACGAGGTAGCAATCCCGGGCCGGGCGACTTACGGCTTCGGGTTATTTCCCCGGGCGGTCAGCAGTCCTCGCACAGGGCGTAGCCAGCGGTAGACCACGGGCTCTTCAGTCGGTCCGCCCCGCAGTCTGGCCCGTAGCGTGCCATACAAGCCCCGTGGCAGGAACAACACCACCAGAATGAGTAAGACGTTGTAGGCCAGCACCCGCACATCAACCAGGAATGAGAACTCCTGAAAGATGATTGTGAGCAAAAAGGCACCCACAGCCGGCCCGACGATCGTGCCAAGTCCACCAACCAGCGTAAAGGCAATCGCTGCCGCTGAGAGAGGGATTTCCAATATGTCGGGATTCACGACCTTCATGTAGTGTGTGTAGTAACCACCCGCCAGCCCGGCGAAGCCGGCGCTGACCAGAAAAGCCCACAACTTGTAACGCGTGGTGTCAACGCCCGCAGCTTCACTGGCTGCCTCATCCTCGCGGATGGCCAGCAGCGTCAGGCCAAAATCCGACCGGGTTAGCGCGTACAACGCGCCGAGGCCCAAAACCAGGAACACGAGTGTGGCGTAGTACTTGGTGGATGTCGGCCCAGAGACCAGGCTGTCAATCCGGATAATTCCCTCCTCGCCACCGCTGATGTCGGACAGGGCCCAGGCCAGGGAGAACGCGATTTCCGCAAAAGCCAGAGTTACAATGCCCAGGTACGGACCTCGCAGACGCAGGCATGGTAACCCAACCAGCAGGCCTATCAGCACTGCAACGGCGGCCCCAGCCGGCAGGCTCAGCCATGGCGACACGTCCAGTCGCGTGTTGAGCAACGCTGCCGTGTACGCGGACACCCCGAAGAACAGCGCGTGCCCAAGGCTCAGTTGCCCTGTGTACCCGGACAGCAGGTCCCAACTGGCAGCATACACGGCATAGATGGCGGCGATGATCAACACGTGCAGGAAGTAAGGGCTGGACACCACTCGCGGAATGAGCGCAAGCACTAACAGCACGAATCCGGCCCAAATGAGCCCGTTACCTCGTCGTCGGAACAGCCCTATCACAACTTACGCCTCCACCTCTTCGCCGAACAGGCCGGTTGGCCGGAAGATCAGAATCAAGATCAACACCAGGAATGTTGCCACGGTGGTCATACGCGGTTCCACATAGAAGCCCGTCAGCACCTCAACCACGCCGATGATCAGGCCGGCGCCGATGGTGCCGCCCAGACTGCCCATCCCTCCCAGGATCACAATCGCGAAGGCGCGCAACAGCGGATCCCAGCCCATGGCCGGAAAGACCAGGTACAGAGGGCCAAGCAGGCCGGCGGCACTGGCTGCCAGGGCTGCGCCGGCACCGAACGAGAACATCTGGATGCGTTCAACATTAATCCCCATCAACAGGGCCGCCTCTGCATCCTGCGTCACCATGCGCATCGCCAGACCAAGCCGGGTATAGCGCACCACGTACAGCAATAGCCCTATCACTGCCAGTGCCACGCCGAACGAAAATACTCGCTGCAAATCGACCAATAACCCGCCCAGGTTGACTGTGCCTGAGAAGTAGGGCGAGATGTTGCGGTAGCGTGAAGACCAGATGAACTTGGCAAGCTCCTCAACCACGAAAGCGGCCGCGAAGGTGACAATGAGCACGCTGACCTCGTCGTGGCGAATAGGGCGCACGATCAGGCGCTCCATGATCACCCCCAGGATGAAGACCACTGCAACAGTTACCAGCAGGGCCGGGAAGAAGGGAAGGCCGGCCTGGGCTGTGAGCGTCCAGACTATGAAAGCTCCCAACATGTAAAAAGCACCATGGGCAACGTTCAACACGCGCATGACGCCAAAGATCAGGCTCAACCCCAGCGCGGACAGCGCGTAGAGCCCGCCGATGAGAATGCCGCTCAGGAGAAGCTGGGCAAAGAGGAGCAACGTTTTCCTCTCATGCACTATGCATTGGCACGTTGCACGTCAGCAGTTGGACGGTTCGGGGTACGGCGGGCAACCTGCCAACGTGCAACGTGCCGGCGGATGCTACTTCCACCACGATGCTTTCTGGAACTCACCGGTGGCAACGCTATCCGGATAAAAGATGGTTGCCTGACCGTTCTGCCACTGGCCGAGGACGCCTACCAGATAACCATCGCCCTGTTTGGCCTGATGTTCCTCGTCGAAGACGTACTTGCCGGCTACACCTTCGAACTCGATCTTCTCTAGAGCTTCCACTACTTTATCGGGCTCCAGCGAGTTGGCTTGACGAATCCCTTCGGCCAGGACCAGCAGACCGTCGTAGCTTCGTACGTCCTCATACCCTGAAGGTAGAGCCTCATACCGTTCCTTGTATTTCTTGTAGAATGGCTGAGTCTTTGACGTGAGCGGGACATCCCAGGCCCAGGCCATGAAGTTCACGTAGTTGCCCTTGTCACCCATGCCCTTGATGGCATCCTCGAAGGTGAGCACGCCGGCAGTGGTGATGAAGGGAGCCGGCACCTGTGCATCGTAGTACTGCTTGGCGAAGGGCACACCCTCGGCCGAGACCAGGGCTGATATGACTACATCCGGGTCCTTGGCCTTGATGTCGGGGATGATGGAAGCAAACTCCTCCGTGCCTCGCTGGACAAAGCTCTCACCGACCTTCTGCACGCCCTTCTCGCTCAACATGTTCTCGAAAACGCCACCCAGCGCCTTAGCCCACAACGCGTCCTGCGCAATGTAGTAGTACGTCTTGGCCTGTGTGATGTCGGTGACGAAGGGCATGGTGTTCAGGGCAAAGTGAGTCACGTGCGCTCCGGTGCGGAACAGATACTTGTATTTATCATAGTCGTCCTTCACCAACCCCGTGATCTGGGGAGCTGCGGCCACGGTGTCCACGAAGACTTTCTTGTTTTCCATGGGAACATCCACCATAGCCAGCACAGCACCGCTTACGTAGCCACCTACCAGGCCCCACACCTGGTCTTGCTCGATGAGCCGCTTAGCGCCAGCGACTGCCTTCTCGGAATTGCCCTCTGTGTCGTAGAAAACCAGCTCGACCTGGCGGCCCAACACACCGCCGGAGTTGTTGATCTCCTCAGCAGCCAGCTCGAAGGCGTTTTTCATGCGCTGTCCGCCTTCAGACGCCGCACCTGAGAGCGGGACGAGAGCACCGATCTTGATGGGCTCGCTTGCCGCCGGCTGTCCACCACCGCCACTGGTAACACAGCCGGCAGCGACCAGCATAAGAACTGTAGCCAAACACATGAGAGTCAGAGTACGCTTCATTGTCCTTCTCCTCCTTTTTGTGAAATGGATACTTCTGTTCGACCCGGCGTCCAAACTGAAACGAAGGAAGTGAGGTGCAGCCCAAGATGGGGCCGGCCTCAGCAACCTTGCACACAGGCACTAAACCAAGGTCTCTCGCTTGCGGTACACTGTACCATGTGAAGACGCAATCAGTTGCCCGGCCTCGTCGCGCACAGTCATGTGGTAGAGAGCTGTCCGCCGGCCCAGGTACTCCTCGTGGGCCTCGGCCACCAGGCGTTGGCCTGGGCGGGTGGCCGCCACAAAGGAGATGCTCATGTCTAGCGCTACTGCCACTTGCCCATGGGAATTGCCGGCGGCGGCGAAGGCGGCATCTACCAGGGCAAAGATGGCGGCGCCATGCGTAATGCCATGGAAGTTCACCATGTCCGGGGCCAGGGTCATCGACACCCGGCTGTAGCCGGGTCGAAGCTCTTCCAGCTCAATTCCCAGCTTATCCGCAAATGGATCGCTGGCTATGTGCCGGCGGATCTCCTCCGTGACCACATCCACATTGCGCTCAGATGAGACGTCGTTACCCACGGCTACCGAACTCTCGGGTCAGCGGCGTACACGAACTTCAGCGCGTCCTCAGGGGCCGGCTGTGGGCTGTTCATGGCAAACTCGGTCGCGTCCTCGACTTCATCGGCCACTTCAGCATGAATCTGTGCGTCGAGTTCATCACTCAGCAACCCGACCGACTCCAGATATGCCTTGAACCGCGGTATGGGGTCCGCGCGTCGAGCCTCCTCCAACTCTTCTGGAGACCGATAGCTATCGTCGTCGTTGCTGGTATGCGGCATCAGACGATAGCACTTCGCCTCGATGAGTGTTGGCCCTTCACCCGCTCGCGCGCGCTCCACGGCTTCTTTTGTCGCCTCGTACACGGCCAGTACGTCATTGCCGTCCACAGTGACACCGGGGAAGCCGTAGCCGGCGGCTCGATCGGCCAAGTTCTCGATCGCCATCTGAAGACTTTGCGGCACAGAGATGGCAACACCATTGTTCTCGCAGTAGAACACGATCGGGCACCTGTGGATCGCTGCAAAGTTCATGGCCTCGTGGACGTCACCCTTGCTACTGCTCCCATCGCCAAAGCCGCAGAATGTGATGTTGTCCTCACCCCGGATCTTCTGGGCCAGCGCCAGTCCTACCGCCTGCGGCATAGCCGGCCCCTGCGGGCTGGAGATGGACTTGATGCGCAGGTCCTTGTGTCCCCAGTGGGCATAATTCTGACGCCCACCGCTGGTCACATCGTTGGCCCGCGCCAGGTAGCTGCACATCACTTCGCGGGGCGTGAGCCCGTAAATGAGCAGGCCGGCCAGGTCCCGGTAGTGGGGCACCAGCCAGTCCCTTCCCGGGCGCAGATGCAGCGCATAGCCGGCGGCTGCGGCCTCGTGGCCGGCGCCCGGTACGGCAAAGTGGCCAAAGCCCTGACGGTTCAACAACCACGTCCGTTCATCCAGTGCTCGCGCCAGTACCATGGCTCGATAAATGCGCAGAGCGTCCTCGTCGGTCATGCCGAGAGCCACGTGACGAGGGATAGCATCAACTTTCAATTCCTGAGACAACATCATACCAACTCCTTGCTCAGTTCCAGACCCAAAGCCCTATCGCCAGCACGCGGAGCGCACTGGACCCAGGCCGTAGGTCGCGGACCTCAATTCCTACAACTCTCTCCGGTCGAGTACGCGAACGGCCTTGCCCTGGCTGCGCTCAATCTTGTGAGGTTCCACAACACGCACCCTGGCATGGATACCCAACGCCTCTTCAACTTCCTCGGTGGCCTCTTGCTGGACTTGCTGCATGGCAAACTCGCCGCGCTTGTAGACATTTTCTGTTGCTTCCACCCAGATTTCCAGCTCATCGAGGCGATCTGCGCGCCGATCCACGAGAATCAGGTACTGGGGTGCCAGGCCCTCCACTTTCAGCAGTGCCTGTTCGATTTGTGAAGGGAACACATTGACGCCGCGAATGACCAGCATGTCATCGGTGCGACCCAGAACCTTGCTCATGCGGACCAGGGTCCGTCCACAGGGGCACGGGTCTGCCCAAAGCCGCACGCGATCCCGCGTGCGATAGCGGATTAATGGCATGCCCTCCTTGGTCAGCGTCGTGAAGACCAGTTCGCCTTCAGAGCCGTAGGGCAGGCGCTCGCCTGTGTCGGGGTCAATAATCTCAGGCAGGAAGTGATCTTCGAAGATGTGTAGACCGTCGTGCTCGTGACATTCGACAGACACACCCGGGCCGATAATCTCGCTCAGGCCGTAGATGTCAAAGGCTTCCAGGCCCATCCGCGCTTCGATTTCTTTGCGAATGGCCTCAGTCCATGGCTCTGCCCCGAAGAAGCCGGCCCGGAGCTTCATCTGCTCCACCATGTCAATGCCTTCTTCTTCCGCCGTCTCAGCCAACACCAGGGCGTAAGAGGGTGTGCAACACAGGATCGTAGCGCCGAAATCCTCCATCAGCATCAACTGGCGCTTGCTAAACCCACCGGATACAGGTACTGTAGCCGCGCCAATCGTCTCCGAACCCAGGGCAAATCCCAGCCCCCCGGTAAACAGACCATAACCATAGGCATTGTGGACCACGTCTTCGGTCGTGACATCCGCGGCCCGAAGCGTCCTTGCCATCACTTCTGCCCACACGTCCATGTCATGCCGCGTGTAGCCCACAACGGTGAGTTTACCGGTGGTTCCACTGGAGGCATGTATCCGCACGATTTGCTCCAGAGGCACCGTAAACATCCCGAACGGATAATGATCTCGGAGATCTGCTTTGGTCGTGAACGGAAGCTTGCTCAGATCGTCGAGAGATTGGATATCCCCAGGCCGAACCCCCTTCTCGTCGAAGGCACGCTTGTAAAAAGGGGATAATTCGTAGACGCGCTCAGCAACTGCCTGGAGTCGCTCAAGCTGGAGAGCCTCCAGGCGATCTCTGGGCATGGTCTCCATCTCTTCGTTCCAGTACATAATCGTCCCTCCTCTCGTTCATGGAGCTACCCAAATACGCCTTTTGAACCAATTCGGTGTCGATGAGTTCTTTTGCTGTTCCCTGCAGTGCAATGTGTCCAACTTCTAGCACGTAGCCGCGATCGGCCACGCGCAAAGCCGCCCGGGCGTTCTGCTCTGCCAGGAGGATTGTCATGCCACGCTCGCGCAATTCTCCGACAACCTCGAAGAGTTCGCGCACCAGCAACGGAGCCAGTCCGAGGGACGGCTCGTCGAGGAGGAGTAATCGGGGCTGGGCCATCAATCCTCGCCCTACGGCCAGCATTTGCTGCTGACCACCGGACAATGTGCCGGCAGCCTGCCGGAGACGTTCTTTGAGCACTGGAAAGACCTCAAAGACGAAATCCAGGTCCCGTTGAATCTTGGCCTGACCATCGCGACGGTATCGATGATAAGCGCCCAGAATCAGGTTGTCCAAGACGGTCATGGTGCTGAAGACTTGCCGGCGCTCAGGAACGTGGCTGATTCCGAGAGCGACGATTTGTTCGGGAGGCAGTCCTTTAATAGAACGTCCGTCAAACAGGATGTCGCCCTCCCGGGGCTCCAGGAGGCCGGAAATCGTTCGCAGCAGCGTCGTCTTGCCGGCCCCGTTGGCCCCGATGAGGGTCACAATCTCCCCTTCGGGCACTTCCAGGGACACTGCTTTCAGTGCCTGAATTCGGCCATAGTACGTGCTGACATTCTGGAGTTCAAGCAACATCTCTATCAATCGGTTCCCAAATAGGCAGCAATCACCCGCTCGTCTTGTTGCACCTGTGACGGGGTGCCTTCGGCGATTTTCTCGCCGTAGTTCAGAACCACTACCCGATCGGCGATACCCATCACCAAGTCCATGTCGTGTTCCACGAGCAGCACCGTGATGCCGTGTTCATCGCGCACGCGGCGGATGAGGTTATCCAGCTCGGCGGTCTCGCGTCGGCTCAAGCCGGCGCCTGGCTCGTCCAATAGCAGGCATATCGGCTCACTGGCCAGTGCACGGGCCAACTCCAGCACTCGCTGCTTGCCAAAGGGCAGGTTGCCGGCCAGGGTTGCCGCGTGGGATGCCAGTCCAACCTGAGCCAGGTATGCCATGGCGCGCTCGCGAATCTCCTGCTCCTCCCGTGCAGCCCACGGCACCTGCAGAGCAGCCTCCCAGAAGCCGTAGCTACTCCTGAGGTGCCGTCCCACCATCACATTTTCAAGGACTGTCATGTTCTCAAAAAGATGTACATTTTGGAAAGTGCGCGCAAGCCCTAACCGGGCAATCGCATGGGGCTTAAGCCCATTCAATCGATGTTGTCGGAAGTAAATCTCTCCGCCATCCAGCGGGTGTACGCCGGTTATCAGGTTAAAAAGAGTGGTCTTGCCGGCTCCGTTAGGCCCGATGATGGCCAGAATCTCCCCCGCATACACCTCGAAGCTGAGATCGTTGATGGCCACCAGCCCACCGAATTCTTTGCGAAGGTGAACAGCTTTCAGAATAATATCTGCCGGCGTCTGTTCAACTGTCATGTGTTCGGTCTCGGTCATGACCTCACCAAGCAACGCGTACCTCCCCATCGATTGAGGTGTTCATCGCCCATTCTCCGATCGCCACCTCTGGACGCGATTCACGATGCCCGTAGTGAGCCCTTCAGGCAGAAATACCATAATCAGAATGAGGATGATACCGAAAGCCAGGATCTCTACCTCGGCCGATGCACCGCGCACCAAGTGAGGCATGACGTTGCGCAATGCTTCACTGAGTAACGTGACTGTAGCTGCACCGAAGATGGCTCCCCACACGCTAGCAAGGCCTCCGACAGCTACCATAACTACAAGCTGGATAGAAAAGATGAAGCTAAATGAACTGGGGGTCACGATCCGCAGATAAAACGCGAATAAACTCCCGGCCAGGCTGGCATAGACGGCACTCAGCGTCAGGACTTTGAGCTTGAAGGCATTCACATCCACACCCATGGCGGCGGCCGCCAGCTCACTGGCATGAATCGCTCGCAGCGCCCGGCCAACCCGCGAATTCACTATGTTCAACGACAGGGCCAGGATCGCCAGAGCGACGGCCCACACCACGTAGTAGTAAGCCCGTTCGCTTGCCAGCGTCCAGCCGCCAATCCCGAGTCTCGGAATGCCTAGCAGCCCGTTAGGCCCACCCGTCCACCGCGTTTCAGTGATCAGGGTGACTTCGAAAATGATGTTAAGGCCCAGGGTCGCCATGGCCAGGTAGTGCCCACGCAGACGGAAGATTGGGATGCCGACAAGGTAGGCCAGTCCTCCAGTGACGAGTGCCGCCACGAGCATCGCCGGCCACGGTGACCAGCCGGCGCGAGTCGCCAGCAGGCCAGTGACGTAGGCCCCGGTCCCGAAGAAAACAGCGTGCCCCAGGGAAATCTGGCCCGTGTATCCCATGAGCAAAGATAGGCCCACGGTCAACATGGTGTTCAGGCCCACGAACACGAGAATACTCAGATGGTAATTGCTGGTGATCCACGCCGGCAACACGGCCAGCACCACAGCCAGCACGACGAACATGACCAGGTTGCCATGCCCGAGCAATGAATTGAGAAGACCAAGTTGTGAATTGCGGATTGCAAAGTGCGAGTCGCGAGTCTGCTCCTTCACACGTGATCTCCTACGCCTCTGCAGCACGCTGGCCAAAGAAGCCGCCAACCCGAAGCAGCAGAATAATGAACAGAGTCATGAAAGCAAAAGCATCCTTGTAGGCCGACGACAGCAGTCCTGCGCCAAAGGCCTCTACGAGTCCCAGAACCAACCCCCCAATGACAGCCAGTGGAGGGCTGACCAGACCGCCCATGATGGCCGCGACAAATCCTTTCAGGCTCAAGAGCGTCCCTGAGTCATAAGCCATGAACGTGGTGGGGGTAATGACGATGCCGGCTATCGCACTGACCGCAGCGCCCAATGCAAAGGAGAAAAGCGCCATGCGGTCGGCGCTAATGCCCATGAGTCGGGCCGTATCCCGGTTAATGGCACAGGCACGCAACGCCTTGCCCAATAGCGTATGTTCAAAAAACAGATACAGCCCAACCACGATCGCCAGAGTCGTACCCATTACCCACAGATTTTGCCGCGTGACAATGGCTCCGCCAATTTCCAGCGGGGGCCCAGGGGTGAAGGCCGGCAAGGGATAGGGGTCAGTCCACCAGACGATCAAACCGAGTCCCCGCAACGTGATAGATGCACCAATGGTGATAATAATCAACGAGATCACAGAAGCGCCACGGGCAGGCCGAATAGCTACCAGGTAGAAAATGACACCAATAGCGGTTGTGATGATGATAGCGACCAAAGCAGCCAGCGGGAGAGGCCAGTTCAGATCAACGGTGACAACTCGATTGAACAGGGGGGTGCGCTCGTAGAGGGTAACGGTAATCAGCGCACCAAGCATGGCAAAGTCGCCCTGGGCAAAGTTGACGATGCCTGTAACATTGTGAATGGTCACAAACCCGAGCGCGATCAGGGCATAGATGCTGCCCAGAGTCAGGCCGGCGAAGAGCAACTGAAGAAGCTGGCTCTCAAAGGACATAACATACTCCATTCGAAGTCCGAAGTCCGAATCTGAATGTCGGACTTCGGACTTCGAAGTCTGGATTCAGACCCTTACGGCGCTTCCGCATATTTTTCAGGCGGTACGTAGACCCACTTGCCGTCCTTGATCTCCACCAATACCAGGGATTCCTTCGAGATACCCACATGGTCAGTGGGGCTCATGTTGAATATGCCCGAGATGCCAACAAAGTTCTTGATGTCGTTCTCAAAACAGTCACGCAGCTTAGCCGCATCACTCCCTACTTTCTCCATGCAGTGCACCGACATCATCACCGCATCCCAGGCGTGGCCGCCGAAAGTGCTGCGCGGCTGGCCGTTAGTGTATTCGGTGTACTCCTGGATATACTCCAGCAGGGTTGCCTTCTGCGGGTCGCTGTCAGGGAGGTCCTCAGCCACCAGGATCTTGCCGATGGGGAACAACACGCCCTCAGCAGCATCTCCCGCCAGCTTAATGAAGGCCTGAGAGCCAATCCCGTGGTTGTGGACGATAGGGATGTCGAAGCCCAATTCTCGGAACTGGACGGTCACGGGAGCCCCCTCGCCCGGCGTCGCATGGACCACAAGCCCCTCTGGATCCAACCCCCGGATCTTGGTGAGCTGCGCCCTGAAATCCTTGTCACCTGGCTGGAACAGCTCATCGGCAACAATCTCGATGCCGGCCTCGCCATATGCTTTCTCCATTGCCTTTCGAGAGTCTTCACCAAAAGCGTTGTTCACGCCCAGGGAGGCCACCCGCTTGACCCCCTTAGCCTTCCAGTAGTCGGCCTGAACCTGTGCCACGGGGAGGTTCTCCTGCGGGGTCTTGAAGATCCAGTAACGCTCGGATACGGGCCTGACAATCTTGCTGGATGAAGCCATGGAGATCATCGGGATCTCGGCCTCGGTCGCCACATCCACCATAGCAATACTGGCCGGGGAGCCGCTGGAGCCAATGAGAACATGTACTTTGTCCTGTTCAATCAGCTTCTTGGCCGCCAAGACGGCTTTGCCCGTATCGGTCGCATCGTCTTCGACGATGACCTCCAGCTTGTGCATCAGCCCATCAGGCCCTTTGATGCCACCTGCGTTATTGATCTTCTCCATCAACATCAGCGCTGTGTCTCGCTCCGGAACACCTAGCGCTGAGAGCGGCCCGGTGACGGAAGCAACCACGCCCAATCTGTAAGGTTCACCTTCCTTGGGCGCCGGCGGTTCGGTGGGCTGCATAGCCGGCGCCTCCGTCGGTTGAGCGGCTGGCGGCTGGGCCGGCTGACCACATGCGGCGATGATCAACACCAACACAGTCAGCCACAACAGTGGCACGAGTTTCTTCATTGCGCTTCCCTCCTTACACTCACAGTGATGAAAGTGCCGATGACGAGGTAGAGAACCTGGTCTTAGTGGCTGAAACGATCACCCCCTTCCCGAACCGCTGTTCATGTAGCACATTAGCCAGTTGTCAGCACTGGTGGGCAATGAGCCGAGCAGACATCAGGCTTTCATCGGTAATGTAGTAGTTTGGCAAATTAGTCAGGGGTTTAGCTGGTAGATACGGGGCATTGACAGTCGGGTGATTCACCTCACAGGCTCATCGTCCACTCGACAAACCTGGCCAACCGCTGCTGCCCGAGATCCGGATAAGGCAGGGATATACATCGTCAGGAATAATGTCTTTGCTGCTCAGCGGTCATTGTCCTGTACACAACAGCACAATGACTACGCTTGCGAACGGCGCTAACAAAGGTTAGGTAGCTCGATGGATGGAAGGGATTCTACCACAAAGATTAGTGGTTTGTCAACCATATGCGGAACTCGGAACTGCTTCGATTGGGTAAGACTGTTGATGCAGGCTCACCCTCCATCTGCGGGTGAGACGTGAACCAGGCCTGTTCGCAAGGCGTAGGCAACGGCCTCGGTTCTGTTACGGGCATGCAACTTAGCCAGAATGTTCTTCAGGTGGAACTTGACCGTATTCTCGCTGATGGTGAGTGCGCCGGCAATTTCCCTATTGCTAAGCCCCCTCACAACCAGGTGAAGCACCTCTTTCTCTCGATCGGTCAGGATGTCCCGGTCGGCAGTTGCTTCAGGTTCCTGCTCATTTCGGACCCGTTGCGCAAACTCGTTCAGAATCTTGGCTGCCATCCCTGGGGAGATAGGAGCCTCTCCCCGGTCAACGCCTTGTAAGAGTTCCAGGAACTGGGCACCGTCAAGGCTTTTGAGGAGGTAACCCTCAGCGCCGCTCTTAATCGCCTCGAACAAGTCCTGATCCTCATCGGAGACTGTGAGCATCACGACTTTTATCTCGGGCATTTCGGTCTTGATGAGACGTGTCGCTTCCAGCCCATTCACGCCGGGCATCCGAATATCCATCAAAATGATGTCCGGTTGAAGCTGGCGAGCCTTGTGGAGCGCTTCAAGCCCATCGCCGGCCTCGCCCACCACCTCCAGCCCCTTCGCTGCAAGCAGGCTCGCAATGCCATCACGGACCAACGGGTGGTCATCTACCAGCAGTACCTTCAAGCTTCACCTACCTCTCTTTCTCCAAATACTGATTATACCTTGAAACTCGCCTCTCCACAAACGACCGTTTGTTTCCAGTGGACGGTCACCCTATCTTGTGCTATAATCTGCCACGAGTCGGGGCATCTGAGCTCGCTCAAATGAAGTGAAAGAGGTGCATTCAAAATGGGTTGATACGGGCGGGTCTTGCACCCGCCCAGGGCGACCGCAAGGGCTGCCCCTACAACCCGATCCGAATACACCCAAACGAAAGAGATTGAGACGCTCCGAAAGGGTAACCTTTAGCTCACAAAAAACATCGTATCACAGAGTGTCGTGACCAACGACGCTGACAACATAGAACACACAAGGAGGTGTGGCATGGTTGCAACGAAGGAACTCGAGTCGTTGCTGACGCGGGAGGCGCCGCGTCATGTGGAACTCGGCTTGTCCGAGCCCGATCTCATTGAGATGTACCGCACGATGGTACTATCGCGGCGACTGGACGAGCGGATGTGGGTCTTGCAGCGGCAAGGCAAGGTGGCCTTTCACATTTCGTGCCAGGGGCACGAAGCGACACAGGTGGGGGCTGTCTGGGCTCTGGATCGCGAGCGAGATATCCTGCACCCCTACTACCGCGACATCGGCATGGTGCTCCGGTTCGGGGTGACTCCGCGCGAGCTGATGTTAGCCCTTTTCGCCAAGCAGGGTGATATTTCCAGTGGGAGCCGGCAGATGCCATCTCACTTCAGCAAGAAAGAGGCGCGCATCATCTCTGGCTCCAGCCCGGTAGCCACGCAAATCCCACAGGCTGCCGGCATCGCTCTGGCCAGCAAGATTCGCGGTGAGGATGTGGTGACCCTCACGTGCTTTGGTGAAGGGGCATCCAGCAAAGGCGACTTCCACGAAGGTCTCAACTTCGCCGGCATCTGGAAACTGCCGGTGATTTTTCTGTGCGAAAACAACCAGTATGCCATCTCGGTCCATCAGTCGAAGCAGATGGCCATTGAAAATGTGGCCGATCGAGCCGCCGGCTACGGATTCCCCGGTGTTGTGGTGGATGGCAACGACGTACTGGCTGTGTATGAGGTTACCAGGAGAGCGGTGGAGCGAGCGCGGGCCGGCGAGGGGCCAACGCTGATCGAAGCCAAAACCTACCGGATCGTCCCCCACTCCAGTGATGACGATGACAGGGTTTATCGCAGCCGAGACGAGGTCGAGCCGTGGCGCGAAGAGAGAGACCCGATCCGTCGCTTCCGCGAGTATCTCCTCGATCACGGCGTGATCACAGAGGCGGACGTGGACGAGATTGAAGACGAGGTCATGGCAATTGTCAATGATGCAACAGAGTTTGCTGATGAAGCACCGTTCGCGCCGCCGGAATATGCCCTGGAGCGCGTCTACGCAGCAACGCCGAAGGGCTGGAGCCCCGCATAGCCGTCAGAAGGTCAACCAGTTGAAGGAGGAATGTCAATGGCGACCAAAAACGTCATTCAAGCAATTCACGACACAATGTGGGATGAAATGAAGCGGGATGAACGGGTCATTGTCTTGGGCGAGGACGTGGGTGCTAAAGGCGGCGTCTTCAAGGCCACCGAGGGGTTCTTGCAAGAATTCGGCGAGTTGCGTGTGATCGACACACCACTCGCGGAACTGGGCATCATCGGCGTCGCCATCGGCGCGGCCCTCAATGGAATGCGCCCGATTGCCGAGATTCAGTTCGCCGATTTCATCCACCCGGCCTTCGACCAGATCGTGAACGAGGCAGCCAAGTTCTACTACCGCTCCAACGGAGCCTGGAATGTGCCATTGGTGATCCGCACACCGTACGGCGGCGGCGTGCATGGCGGGCTGTATCACTCCCAAAGTGTGGAGGCCTTCTTCGCTCATGTGCCGGGCTTAAAGGTCGTAACCCCATCGACGCCTTACGACGCCGCCGGCCTGCTCCGTGCCGCCATCCGCGACCCCGACCCGGTACTCTACCTGGAGCACAAGAAGACGTATCGGGCTATCCGAGGCGAAGTACCCGATGAGCCGTTTGAAATCCCCATCGGCCTGGCCGAAGTCAGGCGTGAGGGAACAGACCTGACCGTCTACGCCTATGGCATGATGTTGCACCACACATTGGAGGCCGCTAAGATGGTGGCTGAGGAGGGGATCGATGTGGAGGTGGTGGACTTGCGGACTCTCCACCCCCTGGACAGGGAAACAATCCTCGAATCGGCGAAGAAGACTG
>CAYYSH010000014.1:0-18730 GCA_964474265.1 uncultured Anaerolineales bacterium | reverse complement strand
ATCTGGCTTCCCAGGAAATTCCAGGTTGAGCCGGGTTTCAGCAGGCCAGAACACTCGACCTTCAGCGGCCCATTACACTGCGGGGCGCATGCGCCGGCCTCACCCCAGAACACGACAATGGCTTTGGCAAAATCATGGCCGACGTTTTGCACTTCTATCCAACTCTCACACGCCCCTTCACTGTCTCCCAGATAATTCAGTATCGGCAGGTGAACTTGCCGGCCTGTCGTGTCTGCCGGCGGTCCTCCAGCCGGCGGGAGCGGGCGCGGCAGCGGGGTCGGTGTGGGCCCTCCAACTTCACACCCCCCTTTCATGAAGATGAAGTTCGCTCGATACGTGCAGCAGAAGCGGCTGCTAAAGTCCTGAGCATCGATGTAATACACCATGGGGCCGACGGGGATGCAATACCCAGGCGGTGGCGATTCGAGTTGCAGTGTGTAGTACTCGTCTCCTTGCAGCGGAGCCAGGTCGTAGAAGCGGAACCACCCACCCGTGCCTGTGACTTGCTCGGCCACGAATTCACCGGTGGGACCATACACGCGTACCACGGCCCCAGGGAGGAACCAGTCACCTGAGCCTGGCTGGCCATCATCGTTGCGGTCTTCGAAGACATGGCCCTGGATTACCGGTCGCTCGCAGTAGAACTGCTCAGTGCCATCCCCCGGTGGCTCCGGGCAGTCTGGTGTTGGGCTGGGTGTTGGCTCAAACTGCTGAGGCACCGGATTCGCTGGCTGATCCCCCTGAGCAAAGGCCAGCGTGAACGTCGCGAGCAATAGCACCATGAGTGCCGGGAGCAGATACACAGCCAGATGGAAAACACGATGTTGTCTCGATTGCATGAATGGGACTCTCCTTTCTCGACTAGATCGGCAGCCCTTGGGGCGGGGCACGTAGGCTGTGCCGGCGCCATGACCCCGGCCCTCCCCACTGAGCCACACATGAGGAGGTCATGGCTGCCTGGCACTGGACAGGGAGCTCGCAACTTTCATCACCTAAAACGACGGCTGCCTGCCGGCTGTTATGCGGAAATCTGACGGGGAGGAAGAAGAAAAGGGCGGGAAGGCCCGGGGGGTCCAATATTTTAAGCTGTGAATTCCTGGTGCCGCAGGGTCACCGCGCTTAATCGATCTGTGTTCACCGTGACACCGATGCCGGCCCCGGTTGGAACAGAGAGGGTGCTGTCGGCATTGAGAGTGAAAGGGGGATCGACGAGGTCTTCGTGGTAGTAGCGGGCACTGGCGGAGATGTCGCCGGGCAGGGTGAAGCCGGCCAGGCTGGCCAGTGCGACGTTATGTGCCCGCCCGATGCCTGTTTCCAGCATCCCGCCATGCCAGACAGGAATGCCCCTCTCCCGACAGAGGTCGTGAATGCGCTTCGACGACGTGTGTCCGCCGACACGCCCTGGCTTGATGTTGATGACGCGGCAACTGCCCAGGGAGAGGGCCGCTCGAGCATCGGCCACGGAGTGGATACTTTCATCAAGGCAGATTGGCGTCTTAAGTTCCTGCTGGAGTAGAGAGTGTTCGTAAATGTCGTCGTGAGCCAGAGGCTGCTCGATGAGCAGCAGCTCCAGGTCATCCATGGCCCGGAACACATCCACATCGCTCAGGGTGTAGGCTGAGTTGGCGTCCACCTGGAGGGGCATCTCGGGGAAGCGCTCACGCACAGCCTGGGTCACTTCGACGTCCCATCCGGGCTTGATTTTGATCTTGATGCGGCCATAGCCCTGCGCCACAAAGCCGGCGATCCGCTCCAGCAACGCGTCCAGGGTAGGTTGGATGCCGACGCTGACGCCGACCGGCACGCGATCGCGGACACCGCCCAGCTTGTGGGCCAGGGGGACGCCGGCCTGCTTCGCTGCCAGGTCCCAGATGGCCATTTCCAGGCCGGCCTTCGCCATGTTGTGTCCGCGTACTCGCGCAAACGTGTCGAAAACTGATTCTGGGCCGGCAAGCTCCGTGTCCAGCACCAGCGGGACCAGGAAATCTGCAAGGATGTGCCAGTTCGTCTGAGTCGTCTCGTAGGAGTACCAGGGGCCGGCCATCGCCACGCACTCCCCCCAGCCGGTTGTGCCCTCTGCCTCGACCTGCACGATAATGCAGTCGCGCTCGCGCTCCACCCCGAAGCTCGTCTCGAAGGGGTGCACGAAGGGCATGCGGATGTGATGCAGTGTGACGTGCTCGATTCTTAACATGCGTGAATTCCTTTTGCGGGCTTGGGGAGACTAGCGGGTCCTCACGAGGGTTCTGCCTCGATCCAGTGTAGTGCCGGCACGAGGGCCGGGTCAAAATCCTCGATGTGTTGCTGGCCCAGGTTGATAATCTCGCGCCAACAGGTGTTCAGCCCCTGTTTGAAAGCTCCCATGTCCAGGCCCATATAGTCGTCCCCGTAGCGGGTGAGTTTGTCCAGGGCGCGGGCTAGCAGCTTGATGCCGCCCACGGCGTTTTTCTGAACCAGGTACTTGTGGAACGCTGCCGAGGCTTGAATCAATCCCTGGAGGAAGAGTTTGTCTTCGGGGCGCGCTTCCAACCACACTTCCTCCAGCGCCTCGTGGCATTCCCAATACTGGCCGGCGTTGTACAGGTCCATGCCGGCCTGAATGGCTGCCCGGGCTTCAGCCGTGAGTTGCTGAGGTCGCCCATGGCCGTTCAGCACTGGCTGATGCTCCAGGACGTAAAATGAACGGCGCCGGCCCTCTTTCACCTCGCTCAAGAAGTCAACGACCACGTATCCGTCCTCGAAGTACTCTTCAAAAAGAGCCCGCGTCAGCAGACGCCAGTCCCGGGCCAGCCTGATATTTGCCTGCTTGATTTGCTGGAAATTCGCCGGAATTTCGATTATCACGGTGGCACTGCGGTGGGGTTCCCAAGAGAGGGTTTCGGGCAGGCCGGCGTTGTCCAGTGCCACTTCATTCACGATTTCCGCGCCCCTACTCAACACTTCCTCCAGGCTGGGTTGCGGTGAGGTTGCTTTCTGTGAGAAGCGGGACGCAACCCGAGGACTTCGAATCCACCAGTCAACCTGGAAGCGGTCGGTGGGCAGGCCGGCGTTGAGTTCATCCTGCATCTCCCCGTACAGGTTGCGGATGTAGGTTCGACAGACCGCTCCCAGCTTGCTGATGTTCAGGTACGCGTTGCGGCTCTCCAACGGGTCATAGGTCCAAGTGACCAGGTCGAGGCCCTGTTCCAGAGCGAACTCTCGCTGCTGGCGCTTCAGCGCCTCGCCAATGCCCTGCCCACGCCACTTGGGGATGACTCCCATCATGTGCGAGCAGTGCTTCTCTCTACCCGCCGGCGTTCGACCAAGGAAGCCGAACAGGAAGCCGACCATCTTGTCACCGTCGAAGGCACCGAGCACAAGCCCCCCATTCTTTTGGGCTGTGAGCAACGCATGCAGCGGCACCACTTCGGTGTCGTCGCGAATGCCCCAGATGACCCGTTGGGCCTCCTCGGCCATCCGGAAATCTTCTATGGTTTCCAGTGGCCGGATGTGAATGCCTCTAGCTTTCACCTGTGAGTCCCATCACCTCGCGAAGTGACAACACGAATATCAGCGTGATCAGAATGGCCGAGGTCACACACCATGGACAGATGGCGTGGAGCACGGCCAGCTCAATGTATGTCAGGTAGGCCGAGTACAAGACGCCGGCCAGACTGATCCCGAACACCGCCAGCGCCACCGTCGCGAGCATCTCTGGGTTGACCCGCCGCCCGTAAACCGACAACGCAAACAACGCTGCGTACATGCCGAAACCCAGCAGGGCCACCGGGATGCCGGAAACCTCGGAGTATGCACTGGTGTTGACGCTTTCGCAATCCCCGACACCGGCGCAGAATGCCTTGGAGCCGCTCCAGTGAATCCACGTGAGATACGCCGATACCAGCATTCCCAGGGCAGATGCGATCGGGATAGCCAGCCCAAACCAGTCCCGGGCCGGCACTGGGGTGCCGGCGGCACCTTCACGACGACTGACAGCCTCTGTCATGAAGTTCCCTCCAGGTGCCTGTCGATGACCTCCTTGAACTGATCGAACGGGACGTTGCCGACGACCATCTCATCGTCAACGAAGAAGGTGGGCGTGCCCTCTACGCCACGTTGCTTCCCCTCTTGTGTCTCTTGCACGACTCTCTGAGAGTACTTGTTCTGATCAAGGCACTGGTTGAATGCCTCTGTGTCGAGCCCGAGGTCAGCAGCGTATTTCTTGAGGTTGTCACGGGAGAAAGCACCCTGGTTGCGGCCACTTTGCTTCTGGAAGAGGAGCTCGTGATATTCCCAGAAGTGGCCCTGATCAGCGGCACAGTGAGCGGCCTGCGCGGCCCATTGGGACTGTTCGCCCAGGATGGCCATGTCCTTGTGAACGTATCGCACCTTGCCGGACGTGACATAGTTTTTGATAATCTCGGCCAGGGTGCCTTGTGAGAAGTCGCGACAGTGTGGGCACTGGTAGTCCGAGAACTCGACAATCGTCACGGGAGCATCCGGCGTGCCCAGTGCCGGATCACCTTCTTCCGTTGGCTCAGTTGGTAGCACGCTCAGGTCGATGCCGGCGAACGTTCCCTGTTCGACGGCTGGTTGGGAGCTGGAAGCAGTCGTGTTGGCCGGCTCGCTCCCGCCGCCAGCTTGATTAAACACGATGAATGCCAGGACCATGATAATGGCGATTCCTGCTACCAGTCCTATCTGCAAGCGGGTAATCCCGGTCTGCGCTGATTTCTGTTGCCTGGTTATTCTTCTTCGACGAGTCATTGTTTTCCACCTTTTGAAGTCATTGGAATCGAACCATACGACCCAACCTCGGCTAGAACACTGTCTCTGGCCAGTCCAGCATTTCAACCTCAACCTGGGAGCCTGCCGGCAAGAACGTTTCGCCCTCTGGCACCACCAGGAAGGCGTTGGCCCACACCATTGAGGTCAGGATGCCAGAGCCCTGCACAGCCACGGTGTCTCCCCGCGTTGTGACCTCATAGCCGGCCTCGCTCCGGAAGACGACCGCCCGCATGTAGTGCCGTCGGCCGCTGTTGGTCACATCTTCCCGCAAGGTCGCGCGAATGCGTGGCTTCTCCCACCGGGTCCAGCCACTCATCTTGCGGATGGCCGGCCGCGCGAAGACCTCAAAGGCCACCATCGCCGCCACCGGATTGCCTGGCAATCCCAGGACCGGTACGCCGGCAATCTGGCCGAAGGCCAGCGGCTTGCCGGGTTTGATGGCCACCTGCCAGAAGTGCATCTCACCCTCGGCGGCTAGCACGTTCTTCACTACATCGTAGTCCCCAATGGACACGCCGGCTGAAGTGAGAAAGAGATCTACGTCCTGTTCGAGGCCGGCCCGTATCTTACGCGTGAGGTCTTCCACCGTGTCGCGAGCAATGCCAAGCTGAACGGGCACACCGCCGTAACGGCGAACCTGTGCGGCGGTCGTGTATTCGTTGATGTTGCGGATCTTGCCAGGGGCGATCTCCTCGTCGATATCCACCAATTCATCCCCTGTCGCCAACAGGGCGACGCGTGGGCGCCGATGAACCCGAACGGTGGGCCGGCCCAGAGCCGCCAGCACGCCCAGCTCTTGCGGCCGCAGCAGACGCCCGGCCTCCAGGACGCGCTGGCCGCGCCTGATGTCCTCGCCGGCTGGCCGCACGTTCTGCATGGGGGATGCCGCTTTGTAGATCCGGACTATGCTGTTGTGCAATGCCTCTCGGCCTTCGCTGGTGTCCTCGAATCTGACGACGGCATCGGCACCCCGGGGCATCGGAGCCCCCGTCATGATGCGGGCAGCTGTCCCAGGTATGATTTCCGCCTGGGGGACTGCGCCGGCAGCCACCTCTTCGATGACTCGCAGCTCGACCGGTGCGTTGGGGCTGGCCCCGGCAGTATCGCTGGCACGGACCGCATAGCCGTCCATCGCCGAGTTAGGGAAGGGAGGGATGTTTATGTCGGCCACGATGTCCTCAGCCAGGATCCGGTCCAGGCCCTCGAGAAGCTCTACTTTCTCAGCCGGCAGTGGCTCGATGTGGCTCAAAATGTAGTTCAGCGCTTCATCGACGCTGATCATCGACGCTCTGACAGATTCAGACCTCCGCATCAAGCACTCCCTCACATTCATTCAACGCTTCATTGGCTTCAAAGTATAATGCGAGAGAGCAAAATCGTCAACGGGCCAAACAGAATCGAGCAGCAGAGTGGTCGTTGCTCTGCTGCTCGATACTGCCGATGCGTTGCGCAGCAATTTGGCTAGAAGGGAACTTCTTCCTCGTTTAGATCTGCCGGCGCCTCAAAGGGTGTAGTCCCGCGATCCTGCGGGCTGCCGAGGAATTTGACTGTGAGTGCAGTCACTTCGTAAGAAGCACGGGCTACTCCGTCGTTGCCAGTCCATACCCGTGGCCCACCTGTCTCCGGGTCTGGCCGAAGCCTGCCCTCGATCAGGACCTGCCGGCCTTTGCTCAGGTATTGGTTCGTCGTTTCCGCCAGCTTACCCCAACATGATACCCGAAACCATGTCGTCTCTTCCCGCAGCTCGCCTTGCTGGTCGGTCCAACGCTGGTTTGCCGCAACCGAAAAGTTGGTAACCGGTGTACCGCTAGGGGTATACCGCATTTCTGGATCGCCGCCAAGGTTTCCCACAATGATCAATTTCTGGTACACAGAACTCCTCCTTTCCAGGATGAAGGGGAGCGGCTAAGGTTTTCCCCCCGATTGAGTCACGATGGCAACATTATACACCATGTTGTGTCAGATGTCAAAGCCACTAGAACAAATATTCGAATGTGGAATTTGTACGTGACGGAAATCCGAGGTGGTGGTGACGCGGGGGTGAGAAAGCTTAAAATATACCTTAAAATTTAGTAACAGCGGCGTTTCCCCCTTGACCACGGGGGAATTGTGGGGTATAATGGGGCCACGTGGTGAAAAGTGGAGATTAGTGGTGATTGGGAGCGCCAAGCGCTCCCAATCGCCTTTTATGGGCTCATAGCACAAATGTTCTCTGGGGAGTTCGAGCATAGCATCGATGACAAGGGCCGGCTTATCATACCTATCAGCCTGCGTTCTGAACTCTCAGATGGTGTCTTCATCACTCGTGGCTTTGACGGTTGTGTTTTCGTGTACCCGATTGAAACCTGGAAAGAGGTCGCAACCCAACTCAACCAGTGGCCGACGACGCGCACTGAGGCACGGTTCATTGCTCGCCTGCTGTTCGCCGGCAACGAAACGACGCTCGATAAGCAAGGACGCATTTCAATCTCGCCTCCCCTTCGCGAGCATGCCGACCTCAAACTTGGTGGAGAGGTGGTAGTAGTCGGCGTAAACGACCGCATTGAACTTTGGAACAAAGAGCGCTGGCGAGCCGTTACCGAGAAACTCGAGAAGGAAGCGGCGATGCTTGCGGCAGAGTTGGGTGACTTCACCTTCTGACCAAAGTATCAAGCGTACCTGACAAACCAAATTATAAATGCCCGACCGCAAAAAGGCAAGTCGTCCCGAGGTCCCCCCTGAGCAACACACTGGGCCAGTTGAGGGGCAACATCACGTTCCGGTGCTGTATGACGCAGTGCTGGAGTGGATGGCTCCGATATCAGCCGGCTGTTACATCGATGGCACAGTGGGGGCAGGTGGTCATGCGTGGGGAATTCTGGAGGCGTCGAGTCCCAATGGTCGATTGCTGGGGCTCGATGCAGATCCGGAAGCCCTGAACATCGCCCGCGAGCGGTTGGCCGGTTTTGGCGATCGAGCCGTACTGGTTCACGCCAACTTCGATTCCATGGAAACCGTCGCCCCTGCCCACGGCTTCGATGCCGTTGACGGCATTCTGTTGGATTTGGGCCTCTCGTCCATTCAACTGGCTGACGCATCCCGCGGGTTTTCCTTCCAGAGGGAGGGCCCACTGGACATGCGGTTTAACCCGCAGCAGCCGCGGACGGCGGCCGATCTCGTCAATACCCTGCCTGTCGATGAGTTGGCGGACATCCTGTGGCAGTATGGGGAAGAACGTTACGCACGGCGCATTGCGCGTGCTATTGTCGCGCAACGTCCGGTGTACACCACGCAGGAATTAGTGGCCATCATCGAGCGTGCGGTGCCGGGCCGAGGGAGGGTTCATCCGGCGACTCGAACCTTCCAGGCATTGCGCATCGCAACGAACGACGAGCTCGGTGCCCTGGAACGGGCCCTGCCTCAGGCGGTGAAGTTGCTGAAGCCTGGTGGCCGGCTACTCGTCATCAGCTTCCACTCGTTGGAAGACCGGATCGTCAAGCGTTTCTTCCGGGAGGCTGAACGAGACTGCATTTGCCCGCCGGAATTGCCGGCTTGCGTGTGCGATCACGAAGCGACGCTGAAAGTACTGACCCGAAAACCTGTCACGCCGTCGGCGGAGGAAATCGCGCGCAATCCACGTAGCCGTAGCGCTAAGCTACGCGTTGCGGCCCGGCTTGAGGCAAACCAGGCTGAAAACGAAGAACCAATTGACTGAAGAGAGACCGGGAGGAACTAAAGGGAACTTAAGAAGAACTAGAGGAATTTGCAGGAACGTCAGGAAACCCGGTGCTGCAGTCCCCCTTGCTTCTCCTAAGTTCCCCTTAGTTCCCCCTTAGACAAGAGGGGAGAGACACATGTCGGCGCAACTTGAGACATTATCACGCCTGAGCCGGCTCCGACGACAGGAGTTGGTTGAGCGCCGCGTGTTGCGCCTGATCTTCCTGGGATTAGTAGTCCTCAGCCTGGCTGGATTGCTCTACCTCACCCAGGCTAGCGCAGTGACTACAACCACCTACGAGATCCAGGAACTTCAACGCCAGGCGCAACGTTTGGAGCGTAGGCGTGACCGCCTGCGAGCCGACATCGCGCGTCTCACGTCGCCAGAAACTGTGCAGGCGAGAGCACGGGCGCTGGGTTTTCGGGCTTCGCCGCCGGCAGAATTCTTGGTTGTCACTGAGGTCCCCATTATGGTACAACGCCCTCCCACGACCTCGCTGCCGGACAGGCCACCTGCCCCCCTGGAAGTGCTTCTTTCCCGAACCAGCAACTGGTTGCAAACAGCTATGAGTCTCTTGCCTGCCCCGCAACGAGTTGAAGCCGGCCCCGCAAAGCCATGAACGATTCGTCGCTTCGATCTGGTTCAGGACATGCTGATTCGGTGGCGCTCCGCTCCCGGCAACGCCTGGTGATGTTGGCTGCCGCGCTACTGGCGGCTGCGTTCCTGATTGTTGGCCGGCTGGCCTACTGGCAGGTCTTCAGCGACGACGAAACTCTTGCAATCGACGAGAGCCCAATTCAAACGCTCATGCCGCGTCGGGGTGCCATTTTTGACCATCGCGGATACCCGCTGGCAGTGGAACTCTATACGTACACGGTGACGGCGTCCCCGAACCAGATTGACGATCCAGCAGAGACGGCCCGGCAATTGGCCCGCTGGCTGGATATTCCTATGGAGGACATATGGAATGCCATCCGTGACCCGGAGCAGAGGTACGCCCTGCTGGCACGCAACGTGGACGTGGCGACGGGTGAGGCGATTGCAGCCCTGAATCTACCAGGTATTCATTTGAGCACCGAGCCACAACGCAGTTATCCCAATGGGGCGTTGGCCGGCCATGTGTTCGGGTTCGTGAATCAGGAAGGCGTGGCCAGCTTCGGCTTAGAGGAGTACTATGACCGTGAGTTGAGGGGGCGCAAGGGGAGCTGGGGTGGTGGCGTCTTGCACCACCGGCTGGTGCCGGCCCATGATGGATACGATCTGATCCTGACCATCGACCGGGTTGTTCAGGCAATGGTCGAGGAGAAGTTGGCGGCCGCCATTGAGGAATATTCAGCCACCGGCGGTACCGTGGTCGTGATAGACCCCAATACTGGAGCGGTTTTGGCCATGGCCAGCTACCCTCCTTTCGATCCCAATCAGTATGCCACAACGCCTGAGGAGCTGTGGGCCAACCCGGCTATCGCGGTCCAGTATGAACCTGGCTCCGTGGTGAAAGTGCTCACGGTGGCTGCCGGCCTTGATGCCGGCGTCATAAGACCGGATAGCACCTATGAGGATGTTGGCACCATTGAGTATGGCGGTGCACTCATCAGCAATTGGGATCACATTGCACATGGGCTGACGGACATGACCAAGATGCTGCAGCTTTCGCTGAACCTCGGCGCAGTGCACATTGCTGATGCGTTGGGACGTGACCGCTTTTATGAGTACATGCAGGCATTTGGCTTGGGCCAGCCAACCGGCATCGACTTGGCTGGGGAGAATCCAGGGCTATTGCGTACACCGGAACATCACACCTGGTATACGGCTGATCTGGCAACCAATAGCTTTGGCCAGGGTGTTGCCACCACACCGTTACAGATGGCGGTAGCTGTTGCTGCCATCGCGAACGGCGGAACGCTCATGAAACCGTATGTGGTGGATCGCATCATGGATGGTGATACGGTCGTGCGCCAAACCAGACCAATGCCCATCCGGCGGGTGATCTCTCAGAAGACTGCCAGAGAGACTACCGATTTGATGGTGTCCGTAGTTGACGGCGAAGTGGTACAGGCAATATTACCGGGCTATTCTGTCGCCGGCAAGACGGGAACGGCGCAGATTCCGACCGCGAACGGGTATGATCCGCACGATGCCATTGCGTCCTTTGTCGGGTTCCTGCCGGCCGATGATCCGCAGTTTGTGGTGATGGTTAAACTTGACCGGCCAAAGCCGCACCGTGGCGCCTGGACGGCAGCGCCGCTGTTCCGCGAGATTGCCGCGGAGTTGGTGCAATTGCTCGGTACGCCGCCAGACAACGTGCGTTTGGCAAGGCACGGATGATGTTGACATTAGCCGACTGCGTTGAATTCTTAACTGGCCGCGCGAACGGAGCCAGCAGGGTGAGTTTCACCGAGGTGGTGATCGACTCGCGGGAGGTGCGCCCGGGTGCGCTGTTTGTCGCTCTTCCCGGGGAACGTACCGACGGCCATTTGTATGTGGGCGAGGCGCTTGAGAAAGGTGCAGCCGGCGCGCTGGTGCACCAGGATATCATGCTGAATCCGCAGCCGGCCATCATCGATGTGCGCCAGCCCTTTGAGCCAGCGCTGCTCGCCAATCTGAACGGGCCGGTTCTAATTCGCGTGGATGATACGTTGAAGGCCCTCCAGGAGATTGCAGCCGGCTGGCGGGCGCGGTTGCCGGTTCGTACCATCGGCATCACTGGGAGTGTTGGCAAGACGACCACCAAGGAAACAGTGGCGGCTGTCATCAGTCAGCGATATGACACCCTGAAGAGCGAAGGCAATCTGAACAATGAGATTGGGTTGCCCCTGACACTGCTGCGATTGCGCCCCAGGCACCAGCGGGCAGTCTTGGAAATGGGCATGTATGCCCCGGGTGAGATTGCGCAACTCGCGGCTATCGCTCAACCCCACATCGGCGTGGTTACCAACGTAGGACCATCGCATCTAGAGCGCCTGGGATCGCTGGAGGCCATCGCCGATGCCAAGGCAGAGCTTGTTGAGGCACTACCACCCGATGGCACGGCCGTGCTCAACGCTGATGATCCGATCGTGGCCGAGATGGGGGACCGTACGCCGGCCAGCGTCTTCACCTACGGGCTGACGTCCAAGGCCAACCTATGGGCGGATCGCATTGACAGCCTGGGATTGGATGGGATTAGTTTTCGGATGCATTTCCGGGGCGAAACCCTGCACGTGAAAGTCCCTATGCTGGGCCGGCACAGCGTACACACAGCTCTGGCTGCCGCTGCCGTCGGGCTCGTCGATCATCTCAACTGGCAAGAGATCCTGGATGGACTTCAGGAACCGCGCGGCCAGCTACGCCTGGTAGTGGTGCAGGGGATCAACGGTTCGACAATCCTGGATGACACGTACAACGCCAGCCCTGATTCAACGTTAGCGGCACTGAATCTGCTGGATGACCTGGATGGTCGCAAGATTGCTGTGTTGGGCGACATGTTGGAGCTTGGCGACTATGCAGCCGAGGGGCACGAAAAAGTCGGGGTGCGGGCTGCTTCGGTGTTGGACGGTTTGATCACCGTCGGCGAATTGGGGCGAGTGATTGGTGCTGCCGCAGTGGAGGCCGGCATGGCACCCGAGAGCGTGTTCTTTGCGGCGGACAACGCCGAAGCTATCGAGCAGTTGCGCAAGATCCTTCAGCCAGAGGATACGGTCCTGGTCAAAGGGTCGCGTGCGCTTGAGATGGAGGAAATCGTAAGTGCCATTGCGCGATGAAGGGGTGGCCTGGATGAAAGTGCGTAGCGTGGAGTACGGAACACCTGCCCGGCGGTTGCCATCCAGCGCTGCCGTGATCTCAAGTGCTGGTTCTAAATGAAGCGTAGACGATTGCGAAATCTTCATGGCGGAGATTTATCCCTGGTCATATGCCCTGGTTCTGGGCACCATTTCGTTCCTGTCCGCGGTGATTTGGGGCGGTCCCTTGATCCATCAACTGCGCGAACGGGGGATTGGCAAGGGAATTCGGATCGATGGACCCCGCCGGCATCAGGTCAAGATGGGCACGCCTACTATGGGGGGACTGCTGTTCCTTGTGCCGGTGTTTGTTATCACGGTGGTGTTGAATCTGGTGAACCTGCTCGGTTTCAACATCATTGGGCAGTCGATCCTGATGCCCCTGGCGGTGATGGTGGCCTACGGGGTTTTGGGTGCCATCGACGATCTGGCCGGCCTGGCCAGCAATGGCGATTCCCGGACACCCGTGGGTATCGGGCTGCTGGCACGACACATGCTCATGTGGCAAATCGCCATTGCGACTGTGGTGGCGTTGGTCTTGCATTTCGGACCGACGGATCTGCACAGCCTGGCTTTGCCAACTGTACCGGAGCGCATCGACATCGGGCGATGGTGGATTCCGGTAGCGATCTTTATCATCGTCGGCACAGCGAATGCCGTGAACATCAGCGATGGGCTGGACGGACTGGCCGGCGGGCTCAGCGCCATTGCGTTCATCGCCTTCGGCGTGATTGCATTCCAGCAAGGACAGATTTTTCTGTTGCGCTTCTGTCTCACAGTTGTCGGCGCGATCCTTGCGTTTCTGTGGTACAACGCCTATCCGGCCGACCTGTTCATGGGCAATACCGGCTCATTGGCGCTAGGGGCCACGCTGGCTGTCGTCGCGCTCATGACCGGTCAGTGGCTCATGTTGCCCATCGTGGGAGCAGTCTTTGTCGCCGAGGTTCTATCAGACATTCTGCAGATTGCGTATTTCAAACTCACTGGCGGCAAGCGCCTGTTTCGGATGGCACCTATCCATCATCACTTTGAATTGCTTGGCTGGTCAGAGGTTCAGGTGGTTCAGCGATTCTGGCTAATCGGTATGTTGGCGGCGATGGTCGGGATCGCGCTTGCGCTGCTCTAGATTGCGTGGGGCAGAGCGAGACACCAGATTGTGAGAAATGTACGCTGTTGGAAGATAGCAGGTTGAAGGTTCAAGTTTGGAAGATCAGCATCCCGTTCGCGGGCTGTAGCTTGCGGGGTTCCGGGCTTCAACCTTCAACCGCCAGACAAAATCCCTGCCCGCTATGACCAAAAAACGTAGAAGGAACGGCATTCTCGGCCGGAGGTCCAGGCCGTCCGTCGCTGTGATCGGAATGGGGATCGAGGGCGGGTCGCTGGCCCGGTACTTTCTGAAACAGGGGGCGGATGTCGTCGTCCACCACTGGATGCCGCTAGAGGAACTGAAACAGCATCCGAAGCTTGGTCAACAGTACCGGGAGTTGTTGGCCGCCGGCGCCCGATTCAGCACCGGTGAAGCGTATCTGACTGGCCTGACCAGGCATGACGTAGTCGGGATCCTGCAGAGCGCCTTTACTTATCGCTATCCGGAAAACCGGGTGGCGCTGAACGAGGTGCGAGATTTGGGAATCCCGCTGGTCACAAACTTATCAATTTTCTTTGATAAGTGTCCGGCTACCATCATTGGGGTGACCGGCACCAACGGAAAGAGCACGACCACCGAGATGGCGGCCGCCATCCTGGAGCGCGGTACACGTCGCGTATGGGCCGGCGGCAACCTGGGCGCGTCGCCGTTGGATGTGCTGGACGATCTGGCCCCCGATGATCTGGTGCTGCTGGAGTTGAGCAATTACCAACTGGAGTTTCTGGACAAAAGTCCGTGGATTGCTGCCGTCACCAACATCGCACCGGACCATTTGGTGGACTATGACGGCGATTATCGGGCTTACAAGGCTGCCAAACGCCGGATCATCGATTTCCAGTCGCGGCACGATTGGGCCGTGCTGAACCACGACGATCCGATCACGCGAGCGTGGCTCGCAGCATGTCAGGCGCAGCCGTTTCCCTTCAGCCGGCGCACCGTGCTGGATCACGGGACCTTTGTCCGCGATGATGCTCTCGTGGTTCGCCATCACGAGGATGAGGCCGTCATCTGTCGGATCGATGCGCTGCAGGCACGTGGCGCACACAATGTGGAGAATGCGCTTTGTGCAGCAGGAATCGGCGTGATTGTTGGCATTCCGGCTGAGGAAATGGCGGCAGCCCTGGTCGCGTATAAGCCGGGCGAGCATCGGTTGGAGTTCGTGGGTGAGTGGAACGGCATTGAGTTCTACAACGACTCCAAGTCAACAACGCCATCTTCGACGGTGGCAGCCGTGCGAGCTTTCCCGGGTCGCTCGGTGATCCTGCTGGCTGGCGGGCGAGACAAAGGTCTGCCCTGGGACGAGTTGAGCCAGGTTGTAAACGAGTCATGTAAAGAAGTGATCGTCTTTGGCGAAGCCCGGGACATGCTGGAGCAAATCTTTTCGGCTCCAGAGTCCAGGCCGGCGCGTGAGGTAAGGCGAGAATTGTCGATTAAGGGCTGCGAAACCCTGGCGCAGGCGGTCGAAACGGCGATCCAGGATGCTGAATCGGGGGATGTGGTGTTGCTGTCACCAGCCTGCACCAGCTTCGACGCTTACGAAAGCTATGCCGAACGAGGCCGGCACTTCAAACATCTCGTGGAGGACGCTTTCTCCGGGGCTGCATAGGTTTAATCAACTGCCCGATAGGGTGGGGAAATGCCCCGGCTATAGCCAGACAACGCAAGCAATGAGCAGGTGGATTCATGACTGGTGGAAGTAGATCGGTACAGACTCGCGGTATAGATGTGGCGTTGGTAATGGCCGTAGCTGCTTTGCTGGCCATTGGGCTGATCATGGTGTACAGCACAACGTATGCCCTTGGCTTCCGGCTGTACGGCAATCCGAACTATTTTTTGATTCGACAGGGGATGTGGGTTGTTGTGGGCGTGGCCGCTCTGTTGATTATGATGCGGATTGAGTACACCGGCTGGCAGCGAGTCTCGGTTCTGATGATGGCCGGCATGCTTTTGACCCTGGCCGTTTTGCTGATTTTTGGCGGCGAGCGGTTCGGAGGCCGGCGCTGGTTCTTCGGCGGCTCCGTTCAGCCGTCGGAACTGGCGAAATTGGCGGTGGTCATCTACATCGCTGACTGGTTGTCCTCCAAGGGCGAGCAGATTCGCGATGTTACGTACGGGCTGATCCCGTTCGCCATTCTGATCGGTGTCGTGACTGGTCTCATTCTGTTGCAACCGGATTTCAGCACCTCGATGCTGATCGCGACCACAGCTTTTGCCATGTTCTTCGTGGCCGGCGCCGAGGTCAAGCAGCTCGCCATCAGCTTGCTGGTCGGTGGGTTGGCGTTGGTGTTACTGATTTTGCAGGCCCCGTATCGGCTAAACCGGATCGCTATCTTCCTGGACCCGATGAGCGATCCCAGCGAAGACGGATACCAGATTGTTCAGACCTTACGCGCACTTGTGCGCGGGGGTGTGACAGGGCAAGGGCTTGGCAACAGCCAGCAGAAGTTGGGCGCGCTGCCGGCGGCCCACACCGATGCGATCTTCGCCGTGCTGGGCGAGGAGCTAGGCCTGATCGGGGGCCTGATTGTGATCGGGTTGTTCGCCATTCTGGCCTATCGCGGCTTTCGGATTGCCCAAAATGCACCTGATACGTTCGGTATGATGCTGGCCACCGGCGTAACCGCGTGGCTGGCATTTCAGGCACTCATCAACATTGCCGTCGTCACATCGACCATTCCGTTCACGGGGATCCCGCTGCCGTTCATCAGTTTCGGCGGCTCCTCTCTAATCACGTCGATGGCCGGCGTCGGCTTGCTCTTGAACATTTCAAAATACTCAGCGACGGAACGCGATGCGCGTACTCCTGTCCGGCGGGGGCACCGGGGGGCACGTCTACCCAGCCCTAGCCGTTATTGATGCGCTGAAATCCATGCGGGCTCGGGGCACTGCTGGGGTCGAGACACAACAGCAGGGCACCTCACCAACTCGTCTCGACCCCAGCCCCTTTTGCCCTTCACCAGGCTCAGGGCACCACATCGAGTTGCTATGGGTTGGCAGTCGTGCCGGCATAGAAGCCGAGGTGGTGCCCCGGGCCGGAATCCCGTTTGAGACGATCGATGTCGCCGGCCTGCGTGGCATGGCTGCGTTGCAATTCGCCCGGAATTTGGTGCTTCTGGGCAGGGGCACGCGCCAGGCGTATGGCATCATCGGTCGCTTCCAGCCCGATGTGATCTTTGTCACCGGTGGGTATGTGAGCGCACCGGTCGTGATCGCCGGGCGTGCCCGGCGAGTGCCCGTGGTGATCTATCTGCCGGACATTGTACCGGGCCTCGCGATTCGGAGCCTGGCGCAACTGGCCACCCGTCTGGCAGTCTCGTTCGAGCAGTCACGGCGATACCTGCCTCGGGAAAAAGTGGTGGTGACCGGGTATCCGGTCCGCCCGGAACTGTTCGGCAGAGAGCGGGGTGCGGCGCAGAAGAACCTGGGGCTGAACCTGGACCTGAAGACGGTGCTCATCTTCGGTGGTAGCCGCGGGGCGCGTCGCATCAACCGGGCTGTGGCGGCTGTCCTGCCGGCGTTGCTGGAGTTGGGCCAGGTGATTCACGTCAGTGGCCGGCTCGACATCGCAGAGATGGAGCGACGACGCCAGGCCCTGCCGGCGGCGCTGAAGAGTCGCTATCACCTGTTCGCGTATCTGCACGAGCAGATGGTCGATGCGCTGGTAGCGGCGGACCTGGTCGTTTCCCGGGCCGGCGCGGCCACACTGGGGGAGTTCCCGGCGGCTGGTGTGCCGGCGGTGCTGGTGCCATACCCGTACGCTGGTGCACATCAGGCGGAGAATGCCGCGGTGCTGGCACAGGCCGGCGGGGCCATCGTTGTGCCCGACGCCGAGTTGACCGGCGAGAAGTTGCTGGGCATAGTGAGCGAGTTGCTGAGTGACGAAGTGCGGCTGGCAACGATGCGGGCCAACATGAGCCGGCTGGCTCGCCCGGATGCTGCCCGCCGAATTGCCGAGTTGATCGTGGAAACGAGAGCGGATGATTAGCACGTTGTTGGGGAAAGAAACCGTCCAGTTGATGCCGCTGGAGGTGATTGTTCTCTTCTCCATCGTATTCATCGTGATGGGGTTCATACGTGGAGTTCGGGCCGAAGCATGGGTGACAGCTTTCATCCTGATCGCATTCGCTATTCTGCGCATTGCCGGCGATACATTGATCGTTTGGACCAACCGGATTTACCGGTTGACACGGTTTGCGCTGGCCGGCGGCATCATCGCGGAGAACCCCATCGAAATCTGGCAGAAATTTGCCGAAAAGCCGCCGCTCATCGAAACCGATGTCGAGAAAATCCTGTTTCGCATGGGCCTGTTTCTGGCATTGTATCTTCTTGGCCTGATCCTTGGGCGTTTCACCGTGAAGCGCACCCTGGTACCGGTGGGCGTGCAACTGATCCGCAAGCTCCCGGACCTGGGCGAGCGGTTCATGGGAGCCGTGCTTGGTGGCGTCAATGGCTTCCTGATCGCCTTTTTTGTGTTGCCGCAGGTGTTGCCGGCGGACAAAGAAACGGTCATCATCGTGCCCAAGACAAGTGTGGTCACGCAGTACATGACAGAGAACCTGGTAAACATCGCCTTTGTCATCCTCGTCATCATCATCCTGCTGGGACTCATGGCGACGGGGGGCATACGGCAGCGCGGGTAATGGAGCTGGCCGGTGGGGCCCATTGAGATTTACTTCATCACCTTGATTCTGATTTTCGGGGTGGTTGGCTGGATTCGGACATTTCCGAAGGAACTCGGTGTCACAATCGTGGTCCTTTTCGGGATGTACATCCTGGCCAGGTTCAATGAATTGCTGCTGGACCTGATCAACCGGGTATACGCGTTTCAGGGGACGCCGAGGGAAGGGCTGATTGTCTTTAACATTTATCTGTTTTTCATGCTGTTCATCACGCTCATCTCGTATGAGGGTGAGACGCTGGCCTTTGCCGGCAGTCCCCCACCAGGGATCACTGGCTTGTTGTTGAACATCGGCAGCGGGCTGTTCAACGGGTACCTGGTGGTGGGAACGCTGTGGTATTACCTGGATCAACTGGATTATCCGGTTCGCCAGTTGGGGCTGTTTCAGCCTCCGCTGAGCGATTTTGCCAAGATGCTGGTGCAACTGCTGCCGCAAAATATCCCGCCCGAAGGGCGAGCAGATGAGTACTTTCTGGCACTGGCGGTATTTTTGGTTATCTTGCGAGTCATTCGATAGAGAAAGCGATGATCTCAGTTCCACACATCCACTTCGTGGGAGTCGGCGGTATCGGCATGAGCGGCCTGGCAAAGGTCTTGCTCGAGGCCGGCTACACCGTGTCCGGCTGTGATCGCCAGCGATCACACATCACGGATCGGCTGGCCGGCCTGGGTGCCACCATCCA
>CAYYSH010000013.1:16591-20140 GCA_964474265.1 uncultured Anaerolineales bacterium | reverse complement strand
TCAACTCATTTCTGGACTACTACTATCTGTTGAAGTACGATCCGGCCGCGGACGACGAGTGGGAACGTGTAATGGATGCTCTGTCGGTTCAGGAAACCTACTTCTGGCGGGAGATGGACCAGGTGCACGCCCTGGTAAATGTGCTGGTGCCTGAACTCATGTCGCATTATCCGGGCAGGTCACTGCGCATCTGGAGCGCGGCGTGCGCGACCGGCGAAGAGCCGCTCACCATTGCGATGGCGTTGAACGAAGCCGGCTGGTTCGATCGCGCGCCCATTCAGATCTATGCGAGCGATGCCAGCCCGAGTGCCATTGCAAAGGCACGGCGCGGCATATATCGCCAGCGGTCTTTTCGCAGCCTGCCGGCGGATTTACGTGCGAAATACTTCACCCGCGTGGAGAACGGCTGGGAGGTGACGCCGGAGATCCACAGGCAGATCACCTGGGCAACAGCCAATCTGATGTCAGAGGCCGACGTGGCTCCTCTGGCCAGTGCGCCGGTAATCTTCTGCCGGAATGTCTTCATCTACTTTTCGGATGATGCCATTCGCAAGACGTTACAATTATTCACCCGGTACATGCCCACCCCGGGGTATCTGTTTGTAGGTGCCGCGGAGTCGCTTCTGAAGTTGACCACCGACTTCGATTTGCAAGAGATTGGAGGCGCCTTCGTGTATGTCAAGACAGCTCATTAATTAAGGAGACGACATGAATCGAGTGATACGTGTTTTGGTGGTAGATGATTCTGCTTACGTGCGCAAGGTTGTGAAGCAGATGCTGTCGCGAAGCCCATTCATTGAGGTCGTCGGTGTTGCACGCGATGGTGAGGAGGCGCTGGAACAGGTCGAGCGGCTCAACCCCGATGTTGTGACGTTGGACCTGATCATGCCCGGAATGGATGGTGTCACTTTCCTGCGGGAACAAATGGCACGCCGGCCTGTCCCGGTCGTGGTCGTCAGCATTGTCAGCGAGGGGGGAGAGCTCGCACTCCAGGCACTGGATGCCGGCGCCATTGATTTTCTACAGAAGCCGACAGCGCTGGCAACGGAAAAAATCTTCGAAATCAGCGGCGAGTTGATCGACAAGGTCAAAACCGCAGCGAGCGTGCCGCTGACACGCCTGCCCCCTGTGTCCACCATAGAACCTCCCGCAACCCCGCCGGCCACCAGCGTGCCACGGGCCGGCCAGGTCGATATTGTCGTCCTCGGGATCTCTACCGGCGGCCCGCAGGCGCTGCGATACCTGATCCCGCAGTTGCCGGCTGATTTTCCGGTGCCGCTGGCAATCGTCTTGCATATGCCCATCGGCTATACAGAACTCTACGCCCGCCGACTGGACGAGATTTCCCAGCTAAAGGTCGTAGAGGCCCGGGAGGGGGACGTGTTACAGCCCGGGATCGTGCTTCTGGCTCCGGCTGGCCGGCACCTGACATTTCAACGCTCGACGGACGGGACCGTGCTGGCACATCTCAACGCGCGACCGTTCGATACGCCACATCGGCCCTCGGTAGACGTGCTATTTCAGTCCGCGGCGGAGGTATATCGCGACCGCGTGCTGGGCGTGATCATGACCGGCATGGGCAGCGATGGCCGGCAGGGTGCCGCCTGGATCAAAGCCCAAGGTGGTCTGATCTTCACTGAAGACGAGGAAACGTGCGTGGTATACGGCATGCCGCGCGCCGTCGTTGAAGCGGGGCTGAGCGACAGAAGTGTGCCACTCGAACAGATGGCTCAGGCCATCCTTGAGGTCGTGTGAGAAGAGGGGATAGAGCATGGCGAAAATCCTGATTGTGGACGATTCTGAATTCTCGCGCCGAGTCCTGCGCCGAATTCTCGAGGCAGCCGGCCATCACGTCATAGAAGCGGAGGACGGTACAGCCGGCCTCGAACGGTACAACGTGGAAAAACCCGCGCTGGTACTCCTTGATCTGACCATGCCGGGGCCCCATGGGTTGGATGTCCTGCGCCAGATCCGCGAAACGGATCCCACAGCATGTGTTATCGTTGCTACAGCCGACGTCCAGAGATCATCCCGGGAACTGGCAGAGGCAGCCGGCGCGTGCAATTTCATAACGAAGCCCTTCGTAGAGGAAGCCGTGCTGACAGCCGTCAACGTGGCGCTGTCGGGAGGCGACGATGGTTCTCAATGAACACCAAAGCGACGCCCTGCGTGAGCTGACCAACATCGCCGTGGGACGAGCAGCAGCAGCCCTATCCGACCTGACAGGCCGGCGTGTTCTGCTGGAGGTGCCGCATACCAGGATATGTTCCATCACCGAATTGCCAGTGACACTCTCTGGCTTGATGTCTGGTGAGGTGGCAACCGTGCACCAGATCTTCACAGGCCCTGTTGCCGGCGATGCATTGCTGCTACTGAGTCACGAAGCCGCAACCACACTGACCAAGCTACTGACCGATGAGCCAATATCCTCAAAACGGCTCAATGTGTCAGATCAGGAAGTGCTTATTGAAATTGGCAACATCGTATTAAACGCCTGTCTTGGCATGTTCGGGAACCTGCTCCAGGTACACATTTCCTTTTCGGTGCCACGCCTGCACCTCGATGCTCTGGACACGCTACTCGATTCCCTGGTCATCGGCACAGAAGAACTGCGTTATGCACTGGTTGTGTCCACCACCTTCCGCCTGCAGGATACACAGATCGGTGGACATCTCATCATCGTGCTGGGCGTCGCATCCCTCGAGCATTTATTGTCCGAAATTGAGGCACTTGGTTAGGCATGACCATGATCGATCTAGACAAGGCAACACTACAGTGGTTTAATGACCACGCCGCGCAAGGCATTCTTATAACAGACGCGCAGTTGACGATTCGCGGTTGGAATCAGTGGCTGGAAACCCACAGCGGACGGACTGCGGAGGAAATGATCGGGCGCAACCTGTTGGAGGCATATCCCGATTTGGTCGCGCGCCGGCTGGACCAGGCGTATATGCGTGCTCTGGCCGGCCAGGTGGTGGTCTTGTCCCAACGTCTGCACCACTACCTGCTGCCGATGCCGCCGGCCAACCCATACACCACATTCACACACATGCAACAGAGCGTCCGCATCGCCCCACTTATGACGGACAAGCGCGTCGCTGGAACCATCACCGTGATCGACGACGTGACTGAGCGCGTAGAGCGTGAGGAGGAGCTCAAACATCAGATCGCAGTTCAGGAAGCACTTCAGGAAATCGATCGGGCGATCCTGACGCTGGATCTTCAGGAGTGCCTGCAACGGTTGGTGCACTACACAGCTTCCCTTGTCGGAGCTCCGATTGCAGCCGTGCTCCTGCGAGACCAGGACAAACTCCACCTGGGCGCATACGTCAGCGGCGAACGCCGGCTGGAAGTATCGCCCGTGGATGCGGAGAACAGTGTGGCTGCATGGGCCATCCGCCACGGCCAGGCCATCTTGATTGAGGACCTGACGGAACAAGGGAGCCATGCCCCACCCACTCCCCTTGATCCCAACAGTCAGTGTGTCGTTGCGGCACCTTTCATCGTGGACGACGAGGTCATTGGTGCATTGGTGGTGGAAGCGCCGCG
>CAYYSH010000013.1:0-16581 GCA_964474265.1 uncultured Anaerolineales bacterium | reverse complement strand
GCCCACGCCTTTAGCGACGCCGAGGAATCGCTGGTCATCGCACTCGCCACCCAGGCCGCCATCGCAATTCAGAATGCCCGGCTCTTCGAGGCCGAACAGCGCCGGCGCGAGGTGGCCCACGCCCTACTGGAGATCACCCAGGTCGCAAGCTCCTCACTGGAACTCACACAGGTACTCAAACATATCGCCCAACGTGCAGCCGCCATTTGCAACGCGAGCCGCTGCGCGATTTTCCTGCTGAATCCCACGGGCGAACGTCTCGACCCCGTGATGGCTCAATTCGCCGATGGACATGTCGACTCTGACCTTTGGGCCACGTTCAAGACCCTCACCGCACCGGTCGATGCGATTCCGTTACTCCAGAAGGCCATCCGGGAATGCCGCCCCGCTCTGTTTGACGACCCCTCTCGCACGGATCTGGTTCCTCGCGCGTGGAGTGAGCCGTTCGGCGTCCAGAAACTCCTGGCTGTACCACTCATCAGCCACGACCGTGCCATTGGCGTGATGGTGCTGGACATCACCGAGACGGGCGGCAAGTTCACCCCGGACCAGATCGATCTGGCGGTAACCATTGGCGGTCAGGTCGCGGCCAGCATCGAGAACGCTCAGTTGTACTCCAGGATGCAGCACATGGCCATCACAGACAGTCTGACCGGGCTGTATAACCGACGCGGCATTTTCGAGCTAGGCAGTCATGAAATCAATCGTGCCCGTCGCTTCGACCGCCCACTGGCAGCCATCATGTTCGATCTCGACCACTTCAAGCGCATCAACGACACACACGGGCACCCCATCGGCGATCAGGTGTTGGCCGGCCTAGCCGCTCGCTGCCGGCTTTCCCTGCGCGACGTGGACCTCCTGGGGCGATACGGCGGTGAAGAATTCGCCGTTCTGCTCTCCGAAACCAGCCTCTCCGATGCGCAGCGGGTGGCGGAACGGCTGCGCCGGCGTGTTGCCTGGGCACCTTTTGAGACTGACCGCGGGCCAATGAGAGTCACCATCAGCCTGGGTGTCGCACCATTGGACGAGCATTGTCAAGACCTGACAGCCCTGCTCGAGCGCGCCGACCAGGCCCTCTATGCAGCGAAACAGGCCGGCCGGAACCAGGTGTGCGTGTGGTCACCGTAACCACACCCATCAACCCGCCGGCTGATCCCCCATCTCAGACATGTAACCTTTCGCCCTGTATTGCATCTAAGGCTTACAAAACGAAAGACTGATTACAGGAGGATCAAATGTCGCTCATTCCCGAGAAAGAACGCCGGCTGGTCGCCGAAGACCTGGCCGCCGAACTCAGCCGGCCGGTTAAGCTATTGATGTTCACACAGGAATTCGAATGTGATTTCTGCAAGGAGACACGCCAACTGGTCGAAGAACTGGCGGACTTGTCGGATCAGTTGACGCTGGAAGTCTACGACTTCGTCGCCGATGAGGACGTGGTCAAGCAATACAACATCGACAAGATCCCGGCCATCGTCATTCTCGACGAGGAGGGGAACGACGCCGGCATCCGCTTCTACGGCATCCCGGCCGGCTACGAGTTCGCCTCCCTGCTGGAGGCCATCAAGCTGGTCGGCAACGGCAACCTTCGGCTCAGTGCGAGTACGCTAGACATGGTGAAAACCATCCAGGAGCCAGTCCACATCCAGGTATTCGTCACCCCTACGTGTCCGTACTGCCCGCGAGCCGTTGTCCTGGCTCACGAACTGGCCTACGCCAGCCCCTGGATCACTGCTGACATGGTGGAAGCCACCGAATTCCCGCACCTCTCCATGAAATACCAGGTCATGGGTGTACCGCGCACGATCATCAATGAGAAAGTGCACATCGAGGGCGCGGTACCCGAGCAGGCGCTGATGCCACAGCTCATGCAGGCTCTCACCAACGGCCGCAACTGACACCACTCTGTCTCACGTTCTACACGCAGGTCAAATCGATATGCGCCGGCTTCGCCACTCCCCTGGCAGCCGGCGCATTCTGCCTCACCAGTTCGCATGCCCCGTTCCATAACACTCATCCCATTGCCAGGAGCCGGCCTGGACAAAAGGCACCTACTTGCGCTATGATTCAACGGGCAAATCAACACCTGGTGGCCAATAGCAAGATTATGACAGTGTACAGGTCATGTTCCAGGAGATCGGTGTAGAGCCCAACACCACTCCCTGTGCGCAGGACGATGTCAGTGCTTGAAAGGGGACGCAACATGATAGCCGTTACTGGAGGATCCGGATATGTCGGCAGCCACATCGTCAGGCACTTGGTTGAACTGGGCCGGCCCGTGCGTGCACTGGTTCGCAGCCGGCAGCGCGCTGAAAAGGAAGGCAGACTAAAAGGCCTGTCCGTCGATCTGGTCGAGGGCGACGTGACCCGCCCCGATAGCCTGGGGCCGGCCTTCGATGGCGCGACAGCCATCATCCACACCGTCGCCATCGCGATCGAGAAAGGCGGGCGCACCTACGAGGAAATCAACTACCAGGGAACAGTCAACGTAGTGGAGGCGGCGCGGGCCGCCGGCATCCGGCGCTTCATCAACCTGTCCCAACTGGGCGCCGACCCCAACCTGCCCTATCGCTTCCTGGCCTCGAAAGGCAAAGCTCAGGAGTATGTGGCTGCCTCTGATCTGGACTGGACTGCCTTTCGGCCGTCCGTGATCTGGGGACCCGAAGACGAGTTCGCCAACACCTTCGCACGGCTGGTGCCCCTCAGCCCCATCATCTTCCCCATCGTCGATCGTCATGCAAAGTTTGAGCCGGTGTGGGTGGAAGACGTGGTGACGTGCATTGTGACGGCCCTCGATGATCCCGAGACGATTGGCGAGGAGTACGAACTGGGCGGCCCCGAGGTGCTGACGCTGGAAGAGATCGAGCGGCGCACTCTGGCAGCCGTGGGGGCACGCCGGCTCATGGTGCCGTTTCCCCGACCGCTTCTGGAGATGATCGTGGCCCTCATGGAAATGGCGCTGCCGGCCCCGCCCGTGACACGTAGCCTGCTAGAGCTCCTGGCCGTGAACAACGTCACGACGAACAACGCCATCCGCCGGTTCGTTGCGGAGCCGCGCCCGTTCACTGTGGAGAACATCGCGCCGTATATGCGCCAGTTCCGTGTCGGTGACACCATTGCCCAGTTCCTTGGCCGATGAAAGAACCATACCGCTTGCGGCTGCGTGCGGCGGCAAAGCCGTGGCGTGTTTCCACAGTGCCCCACAGATCCTAAAACAGCCTACACCACTGCTCATGCCCACGCTGTGGTTAGATTGGAAGTATTGGGCAATTGCTGGTATACTCAAAGTCGGTCTAGGCGATCCGAAAAATCGCTGGGGCCGGTCTCCAACCGTGCCCCCTGGCGCGGTCAGAGACCGGCCAGAACACGTCGGTCGTTTGATTGGATTGAAGTAGGTGGATTGGTGATAGACAAAATGCAACCGGGCCTGGTGGTGCTATTCGGCTCTGGAGAGACCTCGGCCACAGGCCGCCGGGTTTGGGATTGGCTCTTCAAGCAGTTGGACCAGCCTATTCGAGTTGCCATCCTGGAGACGCCGGCCGGATTTCAGCCGAACTCAGACCGGGTTGCCGGCCAGGTCGCTGAGTTCCTGCGCCAGCGCCTGCAAAACTACGAACCGGAGATTAACACGATCCCGGCGCGGAAGCGCGGAACACCCCATAGCCCCGACAACCCTGACATTCTGCAGCCGATGCTGACCAGCAACGTGTTCTTCCTGGGGGCCGGCAGCCCCACTTACGCTGTGCGTCAGCTCGAGGCCAGCCTGGCCTGGCAGTTGCTCACCGCCGGCCACGCCCTGGGCGACGCGGTTGTGCTGGCGAGTGCCGCAGTGCTCGCTGCCGGCGCATTCACCCTGCCGGTATACGAAATCTACAAGGTTGGCGAAGACCTGCACTGGCACACCGGCCTGGATTTCCTGGCCCGCTATGGCCTGTCTCCTGTCTTCGTGCCTCACTGGAACAATGCTGAAGGCGGCGCAGAGCTGGATACCAGCCGCTGCTTCATGGGACAGGCACGCTTTGCCGAACTCCGGCGTATGCTGCCCGACGATGCCATCATCGTGGGACTCGACGAGCACACGGCGCTGATTCTTGACCCTGCCGCCGGCTTGTGCCGCGTGATGGGACGAGGCAGTGTCACGCTTCTTACCTCGGCATCCGAGTCCATTTTCCGGGCCGGCGACACCTTTGAGCTCGGATTGCTTGGCCCCTGGCACCTGCCGGATCCGCCTGCCGCCGACATCCCAGGTGAGATCCTGGAGATGATCCAACAGGCTCGACGCCCCAACGAGAAGGTGGTGACCCCCCCGCCGGAGGTACTCATCCTGGTCGAAAAACGCCAGACCGCCCGAATGCGCAAGGACTGGGCCACTGCCGACCGCCTCCGCGACGAAATTGCAGCCCGGGGCTGGCGTGTAGCAGACACATCGAACGGCCCCCAACTCGAGCCGGCTGAGGAAGCTCAATGAGGTCTGTCTGTCCGTCTGTTTATGTAAGCTGCGCTCTGCCCAGAGACACAGACAAGAAAGCAATGATGGGACCTGCGCCAGTTGGGACTGGAGATGGTCCTTCTCAAAATAGGGGGAATGATTCAAAGCACCAGTAACGCTAATTCACCCCGCTGAATGTATAGCCTCGGGGTTAGAGAATTGGAGCAGACCAACTAAGCCGGCGAGCATCGGTTAAGCAGGGAGAGAACATGACCTCACAACAAACAAACACTGAGCCTGAACCTAATAGCACCCTTCGTCTGGTCGCGGCCTTAGTCACGCCGTTTATTGCCGCTGCAATCGGCGCCGTAGCCACCAGCCGCTCAGTTTCAAGCTGGTACCAAACGCTGCGAAAGCCGCGCTGGACACCCCCGAGCTGGCTTTTCGGGCCGGCCTGGAGTATTCTCTACCTGATGATGGGCGTGGCCTCATGGCTGATCTGGCACACCGGGAAGGTGGAGGGGCGTGAAGAAGAGGCCGGCGCCGCACTCCGTCTGTACGGCGTTCACCTCGCGTTCAACACACTGTGGTCAGTGATCTTCTTCGGCTGGCAGCGCATTGGCCTGGGACTGGCTGAGATCCTGGTGCTCTGGAGCATGATCCTGGCCACTTTGCGGCGCTTCCAGCGCATCAACCGCAGGGCCGGCCTGCTATTGGTCCCCTATCAACTCTGGGTCACGTTTGCCACAGCCCTCAACGCCGCCATTTGGTGGCTTAATCGCACGTATGATGGCCGCGAGATTGAAATCGAACTGCCGGCATCTGAAGGGAGAGCGAATGAAGGAGTCTCAGAATAGCCGAAGTTCTTACATCCGACTTGGATCTCATAACCCAACTTGAATAAGCGGACCAAACCATGGCACCAAAATCCACCACAGCGACTCGCCCAACTTTTCTGGAACGCCAGGTAGACCGGCTGGCTGCACCTCGGGTTGTGGCGAGCATCCTCTTCATCTTCATCCTGTCACTCATCGGCGTCGGTTTAATGGGGGGAATCCCTCTCCCAAGACTCGCGGGACGGTTCTGGTTCGGCCGACTACTGAACGCGGCACTTTTTGCGTATCTTTTGCTGGCCTATCGTTTCACACGCCAGTTCAGGGATAAGGCCATCGACGCCTTTCGGTCCCTGGTGACTCTCAGCGACGAGAAATTTGATGAGTTGCTGGCTCAATCCCGCGCCCGCAGCACACGTCGCGAATGGATGGGGGTGGTGGCCGGCGCCGTGTTCGGGTTGCTGCTCATGCGACCGTGGCGGACACCTCCCATGCCACACTTCCAGCAAGCACCAGACTCTGTTCGAGCGCCGGTTCTGCTGGCAAGATCAAGCCCATCAACCTGGATAATGTCGTATGCAATCCTGACCAACGTGCTGGCGTTTGCGCTGCTGGGCTGGATCATCTATCGCGCCCTGGCGGATGCACGGCTTTTCTCCAATCTGCATCGTCAACCCCTGAACATCGACATCTTCGACCCGACACCTCTCGAACCCGTGGCCCGCATGAGTTTGAGTATGTCCGTGGCCCTAATCGGCGCAACCACGCTGCCACTGATCCTGACCCAAGACCCTCGGTCACTCCTCAGACCCATGCCCATGATCATTAACGGCACCTTGATTGCTGTGGCCATCATCGTGTTTTTCGTGATGATGGCAGATACTCATCGGGTTATGGCGGAGGCTAAGGAGCAGAAGTTGAAACTGGTGCGAGATACCCTTTCGGAGATGTTCGAAAAGCTGGAGACACGCACCGCCGCCGGCGAGTTTCAGGGCATGGAGGCGCTTTCCGACTCCATCACGGCCTGGCTTACCTACAAGAAGCAGGTCGAGGAGGCCCCTGAGTGGCCCTATACCACAGATACGCTTCGCAATCTGCTGGTGTCAACACTGGTACCTGTGCTGGCGTGGGCCGCCCAGATCATTGTGGAATACATCACATGAGATTTTGCGTTCCTGCATCACGGGGATGGCACTGCCGGGCATGGGGCGATGGCCGGCCACCGCCGAGGAGTACGGATGCGAGGCTCGAGGGACAGCAGGCTGAAACTCAACCGAGAATCTCCCTCAATGGCTGGCGCAGATCAGCCGGCACCACCACCAGCAGTTCACCATCCACCGTCGCTTCTGCCAGCAATCCGCGGAGTCGCAGCCGGCCCATCAGCGTTTCTGGTGTATGCCACTGCCAGTACCGCGACTCCTCCAGATCATTTCCGTAACGAGCATCGAATTCCTGCCACGGCATGCTGCCACCTCGATGCAGCACCTGACGCAAAGCATCCCGCTCGTCCTCTTCTAACCCCATCACAACCCATTCCAGAGTGTCACGGTCTGTAAGCGCGGCGATGATCCTTGCGATCAGCTCTGCCTTACGCAATGCAGACCATCCTCCCCGCGGGATTACTACCCGAGCCATACCTGTTAGCGCTTCTTTGGTGTACAGGGGCAGCGTCTCGGAGAGGGACGGATCAGGCGTGGTCAGTCGGGCCTGCAGCCGCACACGGTGAGCCAGATCACGTTCCTTCTGCTTTTGGAAGAAAGACTCCCAACTTGCACGTAGAGTCATGAACGCATCGAGCGACTCTAGCAATTCTTCCGCCGGATCATATCCTGGCAACACCTCTAGCGCAATCTCTAAAGCCCGGCGAGCCTCCTCGTACTCCTCCTTGTACATAAACAGGCGGGCCTGGATGTAAGAGTAGAAGGCCATCTCCTGCGGGCGAAACCGTGTCACGTCAGCCAATGGCGCCAGCATTTCCTCGGCCCCTTCAATGTCATCCTCGTCAAGGAGATATAGGGCCAGATTAGCGCGTGGAAAGACGTAAGTGGGATCAATTTCCAACGCCGCGCGGAACATCTGCCTGGCACGCTCGTGATCTCCGCGACGGGCATAGAGAGTGCCCAGGTTGTTGTAACCTTCTTTCGCACGAGGCTCTAGGGCGATCGCGCGCTTGAAAAGACGTTCAGCCCGTTTCAGGTTATCTTGCGTAAATGCTTCCAGGCCTTCATTCAGCAAGTCAGCCACTTCGGGGGCATAAGCGGCCTCATCTTCTTCCGTGATCTCGTATTGGCGTAGTTGTACCTCACGCCACTCTCCGCCACCCCACACCCGCAGGGTTTCATCCTCAGCAATCTGGCCGGCCTCCAGCAAGGCATACAAAGCCCGCATACGCGTTTCGTCGTCGCCGGCCTGGCTCAGCCCGAAGCGGCGTAGAGCAGAATAAGCCGCCGGCGTGCCGATGACGGTCAGGATACTGATGCCCACTTCGGCCTGGCTCTCCTCCCAGATCAACTTTTCTGCCACCTGAATGAGCTGAGGATATCGAGCTAAAAAGCGCTCGACCTCACGGCGAAAGCGTCTGGGCGACATCTCTTCCTCATGGGACACCAGATCAACGAAGGTCTCCATAGCCTGCCCGCTAATCATCTCGCTACTGTGGAAATACGGAAAACGCTCAGCCCAGCCTGGCCCAGGTTGCCCGGCATCTAACGCTGTCAGCAGCTCCTCGATCCAGGGCGCGATATGCTGCATGGCCTTCAGCCGGCGTTTCGCTGCACGGCGTCGATTGGTGTTAGCCTCGGCGATTGCCAGAAATAGTTGGTCCCGCCAGGAACCCTGAGCCACCCCGTTCGTAACCTCGTCCGTGCTATCCAGGGGTTTCAGCAATTCATACACACTCTCATCTTCGTCCAGGACGGCGGCGGCTTCCGCCTTCTTCATCCGGTCCGCTTCCGACTGAGGCGGTATGTCCCGCAACCTTGCCCAGAATTGCCGCGCTTCCCCCTCTCGACCGGTCCAGGCCAGAAACCGAATGGTGTTGCTCAGGGCCTGAATGTTGTCAGGGTCATATGATAACACTTTGCGGGCGACAGCGATGGCTTCTTCTGGCTGACCATTGAAGAAAAGCCCCAGCGAAAGATTGTTGTGCGGTGGCGGCCAATCACCCAGCACCTTGATGGCGCGACGATTGGCTGCAATACAGGCCGGGAAGTCGCCGGCCTGCAAGGTGCGCCGGCCCTCTTCCCAATAATGAAGACCTCTTTCAGCTTCCTCTACCGAGATCTCCAAATGCAGCGCTATATCTAGCACCTCCTGCTCCAGCGAAGCCATTACCTGGCGCGCCTCATCAGCCATGGGGAGTTCCGCCTGCTGCCGGAATAGCTCGCGAAAGGCGTGTAGAGCATGCACATGCAAGTCCAGATTCAGATACAGCGAAGCTAACGGTATCCAATAGGCTGGGTCTCGGCTCAGTTGCAGAGCCCGCTCATAGCTGGTCAATGCACGCCAGAAGTCGCCGGCGCTGGCGCGGGCATAACCAAGGAAGTAATGCAACTCAGGTACTCGTGGGTGCCTCTGCAGCAATGGCTCCAGCAACTCGATGGCCTCTTGCGAACGTCCTTGCTCAATCAACTTCTCGGCCCGCTCAAAGCTGCTTTCAAGTTGCTGCAATGTTCTGGAGCGCTGCTCGACGCGCGGGCGCCTCCGAACTCGACGCCGCCTCTTACGTTTGGTCATAGGTCACCTCCACTGGCAACATCCCGGCAATACCCATTGCTATTTGACAGGAGTGACGCGGGTCAAGGCTCCGGAAAGCAGATTTACCGCTGAGTCCGCGGAGCACACAGAGATTTCACATGTTTCTCCGCCATCCTTGCGCTCTCTTCAGTTGAGTCTGCCGGCGTCGCGAAAGTCGTATTAATGATAGCACAAATGGAACTCAAATCATACTGATGAATTGTTCTCGTCTCAGGGTGAAAAGCCAGGATTGGCCGCCGGCAGCTTTGTCCCAAGTCTAGAACTGTAAGCCCAGAATAGTCTGGAGAATTTTTGTGCAATTAATTGACATTTCTCCAAAAATATGGTACAATGTGCTCCGTGGCATTTGTATTCCCCTGACTTTGTGTCACAATGAGACATGCGGGTGCGGAAGCTTTGGGAACTGGCATTAAGGACCGCATCGCAAGTGACAACCGTGAACCCAGGGCAAGGATTGAAAGCATGAACAAATCGCGAGTAGCATCGAAAACGTCTCGGGCTGGTACTGTTGATACCGCATTGGCGCGGGGCGACGTGCAAGCCATGTGGGCCGGCATCGCCTTCAGCCTGGCCTTCACCGCACTTATCTGGTGGGCCGGCCAGCGACTGGCTGCCGTGCCCCACCTGCCTGACCAGGGCGCATCGTGGTATTACTGGAAGCTACCCCAGCCCACGCTCTGGGGGCGCGCTACAGCCTGGGGCTTCTACCTGGCTCACCAACTGGCGCTATGGGGCCTGATCTACTACGCCCAAACGCGCGTGCGTCGCTACACCGCCGGCCTGCATCGGGTAAACGTGCTTGCCCTGGGCGTGAACGCCTTTTTTATCCTGCTCCACTTCGCCCAGACCCACCTCTGGTACGATGGGCTGGCCCAAGATGTCTCCATCTGGAGTTCCCAGGGCTCGGTGGTGGTGCTGCTTGTGTGGGTGTTGTTGATGGAGAACAATCGCCGTGGCATGTTCTTCGGCAAGCGGTTACCCCTCTCCCAGGAGATCATTCGTACAGCACGGAAGTATCACGGTTACTTCTTCGCATGGGCCATCGTGTATACTTTCTGGTATCATCCCATGGAACCGACCAGCGGCCACCTGATCGGCTTTTTCTACATGTTCCTGCTCATGCTCCAGGGCAGCCTCTTCTTCACACGAATTCACGTGAACCGGCTGTGGACTTTTGTGCAGGAATTCACGGTGCTGGCGCATGGCACGCTGGTTGCTGTGATGCAGGGCAACGGCCTGTGGCCGATGTTCGCTTTCGGCTTCGGCGGCATCTTTGTGATCACGCAAATGCACGGGTTGGGGCTTTCCCGCCGCTCGCGGGGGCTGCTGCTGGCGCTCTACATCGCAGCGGTTCTCTTTGTGTATAATGGGCGAGGGTGGGCACGACTCAATGAAATTGTCCGCATTCCGGTGATCGACTACCTGGCTGTGCTGCTGCTAGCCGGCCTCATCGCCGGCGGGCTACGGCTGGGCCGGCGCATTCGCTCGCCGCACAGCCCGCAGGTGAGCGATGCAACGACATGATGAGTGAAACGAGTAGCCGAATTGCTCGACACAATCCTCCCCTTGAAGACCAACCCCAGATCCGGCTGGGTATCAGCGCCTGTCTGCTGGGAGAACAAGTTCGCTTTGACGGTGGTCACAAGCGGGACCTGTTCCTGTTAAAGACGCTGGGGCGATTCGTCCAGTGGGTGCCGGTCTGCCCAGAGGTGGAGATGGGGTTGGGCACACCTCGCGAGACGCTTCATTTGATGGGCACGCCTGAGAATCCCCGCCTGGTAACGACCAGGACTGAACAGGACCACACGGCAGCTATGCAGGCCTGGGCCCGGGAGCGGCTGGAGCAACTGGCCGGCCTAAACCTGCATGGGTATGTTCTCAAGAAGAACTCGCCGAGCTGCGGGCTGTTCCGCGTGAAGGTGTATGACGAGAACAACATGCCCCAGCGCAAGGGACGCGGCCTTTTCGCTCGCGCCCTGGTTGACCGCCTGCCGCTTCTGCCAGTGGAGGAAGAAGGCCGGCTGCATGACATGCGCCTGCGCGAGAATTTCATCGAGCGGGTTTTCACCTACCAGCGCTGGACCGAGATGCTGCAAAACGACCCCACGCCCGCCGGCCTGGTGCGCTTCCACACAGCCCACAAGCTCACACTGATGGCCCACAGCCCCGAAAACCAGCGCCGGCTGGGTCAATTGGTGGCCCAGGCAGGATCCATGGACTGGGATGAACTCACCGCTCGCTACGGCCAACTTCTCATGGATACGTTGCGGCACCTCAGCACACCCGGCAAGAACGCCAACGTACTCTACCACCTCATGGGATATTTTAAGGACCGCCTTGCCACCAGTGAGAAAGAAGAACTCACCGAGACCATCGAGGATTACCGCCTGGGTCTGGTGCCACTGATCGTCCCGCTCACCCTGATGAAGCACTACGTGCGTCGCTACCCGGTGCCAGACTGGGTCCATCAGCAGGTATACCTCAATCCATACCCCAAAGAGCTCATGCTGAGAAATCACGTATAGAGCGACATCGGACGACCATACCCCTACAGCATCCATTCACCCGTTTCCTTGCTTGCCAAAAAACAAATATTGTGGTATAATTAAACAGTTTATTAATTACTTGACTGCTAAAGCCGATATATCAGGGGGAATTCCGCGAATCGCTTGCCTTAAACCTGTCTGAATCCCTCGTTAACACATGAGGAGGAGACGCACATTGCCCGCATCAGTATTCGTCGCACGCGAAAGCGAATTATCTCAACTTCAAGCCTTTCTTAACCGCGCCCTCGCCGGCCACGGCCAGGTCTGTTTCCTCACCGGCGAGGCCGGCGCCGGCAAGACCGCCCTCGTCACCGAATTTGCTCGCCGCGCCCAAGCACAGCATGAAGATCTACTCGTCGCCGTCGGCGAGTGCAACGCCCAGACCGGCGTCGGCGACCCCTACCTGCCCTTCCGTCAAGTGCTGGGCCTGCTCACCGGCGATGTAGAGGCCAGGCTGGCCCAGGGAACCATCACCCAGGAGAACGCCGGCCGGCTGCGCGCCTTCCTGCGCGTCTCCGGCCAGGCGCTGGTGGACCTGGGCCCCGACCTGATCGACATCCTGGTACCCGGCGTGGGCGTCGCGACGCGGGCCGGCGCTTTCCTGGCCGGCCGAGTCGGCTGGTTGGACCGTCTGGAGGAGCTGGCCGAGCGTAAAGCGGCGACGGCCAGCAGCCCAGGCGCAGATCAGACCCGCATTTTCGAGCAGTACACCCAGGTGATCCAGGGTATGGCCGCCCAGCAGCCCCTTATTCTGGTGCTGGATGATCTCCATTGGGTGGATGCCTCCTCAGTGGGCTTGCTGTTCCATCTGGCCCGCTCTATTCAAGAGAGCCGCGTGCTGGTCATCGGCACCTACCGACCGGAGGATGTGGCTCTGGGCCGTCCTTCGACGGTCCCGACACAGGCAGAGCGGCATCCCCTGGAAAGCGTCGTGAACGAGTTGAAGCGCTACTACGGAGACATCCAGATCGAGGTCGGCAGGGAAGAGGTGGGCGAAGGCCGGCAGTTCATCGATGCCTTGCTCAACGCCGAACCCAACCGGCTGGACGAGGGGTTCCGAGAGGCGTTGTATCGGCATACTCGAGGCCACTCTCTGTTCACCGTCGAGCTGCTGCGTGACATGCAGGAGCGAGGGGATTTGGTTCAGAATGGGCAGGGACAGTGGATCGCGGGGCCGGCGCTGGACTGGGGTGCGCTGCCGGCCCGCGTGGAAGGGGTGATCGAGGAGCGCATTGGCCGGCTGGAGTCTGAACTGCGAGAAACACTAACCGTCGCCAGTGTGGAGGGCGAAGATTTCATCGCCGAAGCAGTCGCCCGCGCACAGACGCTGGATGAGCGAGGACTTGTGCGGCAGTTGAGCGGCGAGCTGGAGAAGCGACATCGCCTGGTAGGGGCCCAGGGCATCCAGCGACTGGGGCGTCAACGCCTGTCCCTGTACCGATTCCGGCATAATCTGTTCCAGAAGTACCTCTACAACAGCCTGGACGAGGTAGAGCGCGCCTATCTGCACGAGGACATCGGGAATGTCCTGGAAGAGCTGTACGCTGAGCAGACGGAGGAGGTGTCCGTGCAGTTGGCGCGGCACTTCCGGGAGGCGGGGATCACAGAGAAGGCGGTGCACTACCTCCACCAGGCCGGCAACCGGGCACTGCGGCTGTCAGCTTATCAGGAAGCCGTCACCCACCTCACTCATGGGCTTACGCTGCTGGAGACGCTACCGCACTCGCCGGAGCGCAGCCAGCAAGAGCTTCTTCTCCAGACCATGCTGGGCCTGGCTTTGATCGCCACCCGAGGCTATGCCGCGCCGGAAGTGGAACGCGCCTACACGCGAGCGCGCGAGATTTGCCAGCAGTTGGGCGAGACGCCACAGCTCTTCCCGGTGCTGTGGGGATTGTGGGCCTTCTACGAGGTGCGGTCGCAGTACAAAGCGGCCCGCGAGATCGGTGAGCAGTTGGTGCAACTGGCAGAGCAGGCCGGCGACCCGGTGCTGCTCACAGGTGCCTACTTCGCCCTGGGGAACACGCTGTTTCTGCAAGGAGAGTTGCCGGCGGCGCAGGCGCACTTTAACCAGGTCGCGGAGGTGTACGATCCCGCGCAGCACCGCACACTGGCAACTCTGTACGGCCAGGACCCTGGCGTCACAGCCCGATCCTGGTCGGCGGCGGCCCTGTGGCTGCTGGGCCATCCCGATCAGGCCGTCGAGCGCAGCCAGGAAGCGGTGACCCTGGCGCAGAAGCTTAACCACCCCTTCAGCCAGGGCTATGCGCTGTATTGCGCCTCCTGGGTACACCAGATGTTGGGGGATGCTGAGGCGAGCCGCGCGCAGGCCGAGGCGTCGATTGCCGTTTCCAGCCAGCATGGCTTCCCCTTCTGGGTCGCCTACTCGACGATTCAGCACGGCTGGGCGCTGGCGGCGCTGGGGGAGGTGGAGCAGGGGATTGCGGAGTTGGATCAGGCTCTGGCTGCCAGCCAGGCCATGGGCGCCGGCATCGGACGCCCCTACTTCGTCGCCATGCAGGCCGAAGCCAGGAGCATGGCCGGCCAGGTCGAGGACGCGCTTACGCTGATCGCCGAGGCGATTGAGGTGTTGGAGGAGAGCGGCGAACGCTGGGCGGAGGCCGAGATCTACCGGCTGAAAGGCGATCTGCTGCTGGCCCAATCAGCGACCAATCAGGCTGAGGCCCAAGCCTGTTACCGACATGCCCTCGACGTCGCCCGCCGGCAGGGTGCCAGGAGCCTGGAACTGCGCGCCGCAGACAGCCTGGCTCGACTGGGGCAAGGGCAGGGCCGGCCCGTGGGCTGAGTATGCCGGACTGCCGGCAGCCGGCTCGCCGACGAATGAATTCGCCGGCTGATACCCCAAAGTGCGTTGGAAACGCACTCTCCTGCCATTAGCTTCACCAATGGCAACCCGTTTTAACGGGTTTCGCAGTAGCAGGCGGGCAATTCATTGCTCGCTCGCCGAGGCCGGCCTGAGTAATAACCCGACCTGAAAGGAAGAAGAATGGCCCAACAGAAATTGACCGACACGTTCCTGGACGAGATGCGCCAGACCGGGGACCCGCTGGCCGACGACACGGTACAAGCGCTATTTGAGGAGGGTAAGGTTGACGCCGTCAACCAGCTAATGGCCAACCTGATCCGCAATGACCAGATGGTGCCGGCTGATCTGCCGCCCGTGGTCCATGACTACCTGGAGCAGAGCGCAGCCCTCCCAGACTGGGCGGACCCCAAACAGATCAAACAGGGCGAGGAGGTCTTCCGCGACTATGGGCTCATCGCCTTTTCGCTGCTAGGCTGCGCCAGCCTGCCGGCCTGCTACTCCGCCGGCGACGCCGCCAAGGTGCTGTGGCTCACCCAGCAGTTGGAGCAGCACGTCACTCGCCGGCTGGTGGAGACGTCCCAGATGGTCATCGACGTCATGTCGGCGGGTGGTCTCGAGCCAGGAGGCAAGGGCATTCGCGCTGCGCAGAAGGTGCGCCTGATGCACGCCGCTGTCCGCCATCTCATTCTCACGGACCCACAGGCCGGCGCACCTGGGGCCGCGCCCAAGAACTTCGCCGACGTCCTGGCCAGCCATCCGTGGAAGACGGAGGAGTGGGGCTTGCCCATCAACCAGTCGGTGATGGCCGGCACGCTCCTGACCTTCTCCTACGTGATCCTGCGCGGCTTGCGGACCTTCGGGGTAGCGCTCAAGCCGGAGCAGGAAGACGCCTACCTCCACACCTGGAACGTGGTCGGGCACATCATGGGCGTGCGCGACGAGTTCCTCCTGAATGCCATGACCTACGCAGACGCCGAACACGTGTTTGAGACAATCCTGGAACGAAATCGGGCCGAAAGCACGGAAGCGAAAGCGCTGATGCAGGCCCTCCTGGGTTTCATGGAAGGCACGATCAAGCGCAGAGTTCCCCTGGGGAATCTTGTGTACGTACGCCACATCCCCAAGACGCTGATCCTGGATTTGATGGGCGAGGACACTGCGCGGCTGCTGGGGATCTCTCTGGATTGGCGCGACCGCCTGGCCCAGGTCCCCCTGGCGCTGTTCATGTGGGCGCTGGGCCGCCTCCAGCAAGATACCTACGCCGACCTGTCTGGCTCACACCTGTTGGCAGAGTGGCTGTTCCGCCAGATGGCGGCGGTCATGTGGGAGCTGCCGAGGGGTGGCGAACGAGACCTCTTCTACATTCCGACCCACCTGGCCACATCGTGGGGCGTGAGCGCAAGCTGATGGGCGAACAGGCCGAAGGCCGTAGTAACGACCTCGACTTCGGCCATTTTTCGGAGTGAGGACGCCGGAGCCTGTCCTGAGTCCATCGAAGGATGCGAACGGCAAGATACGGCACGTGGGCCTGCCTTACTCTTTGCGCTCGCAACCCGTTTTAACGCGTTTCGCAGTAACAGGCGGGCAATTCATTGCTCACCGACGCCTCCTGGCGATAAAGGAGCATCCATGGATAGTCAACCAAATCACCCACCCACACAGCATGTGACCCAAGTCGCCACCCTTGGTGGCGGCTGCTTCTGGTGCCTGGAGGCCGTCTTCGACGAGTTGCGAGGCGTGAAGCAGGTGATCTCGGGCTACGCGGGTGGTCATGTGCCCAACCCGACCTACCAGCAGGTATGCGCCGGCACCACGGGCCATGCCGAGGTCGTGCAGATAACGTTTGACCCGCAAGAGATCATGTTCAGAGAGATCCTGCAAGTCTTCTTCGCCATCCACGATCCGACCACCCTCAACCGTCAGGGAGCGGATGTGGGCACACAGTACCGATCGGTCATCCTCTACCACGATCAGGAGCAGGCGGAGACCGCCCAGGCACTTATCGAAGAACTTGAAGCAGCGCAGGTCTGGGAGAACCCTGTCGTTACCGAGGTGTCGCCGTTCCAGACGTTCTACCCGGCCGAGGCGTACCACCAGGATTACTTCAAGAACAACCGCCGGCAGCCGTACTGTCAGTTCGTTATCGCGCCCAAGCTGGCCAGATTCCGACAGGGGTTCGCCCACAAGTTGAAG